>ASHK01000233.1 GCA_000695745.1 Vibrio madracius
CCGGTAGTAGTGCACCTGTGAAGGTGAGCACTAAGGTCAATACGGTAGAAACCAAAACCATTATTCACACGGTAGCGAAAGGTGATTATTTAGGTAAGGTGGCCAATAAATACAAGGTCTCCGTCGGCGACATTAAACGTGAAAATAACCTCAAATCTGATGTGTTGAAGCTAGGTCAGAAACTCAAAATCACTGTCAGTTTGAAAGACTTGCCTCTTCGTAAACATAAAGTGCAGCGAGGGGAGTTTTTAGGCAAGATTGCTTCTAAGTATGGCGTTACCGTTCAAAGCATACGAGAGGCAAATAAGTTACGGTCGGACTCATTGGCGGTAGCCAAGTCTTGTTGATACCTAATAAATAGACCAAATAGCGCTAGCTCATTTTGGAGAAGATAAGTGACGATTAAGATACTCCCAGCTCGATTGGCGAACCAAATTGCTGCGGGTGAAGTGGTGGAGCGACCAGCATCCGTAGTTAAAGAGCTGGTTGAAAACAGTCTTGATTCCGGTGCTACTCGTATTGATATCGATATTGAGAAAGGTGGCGCTAAACTTATTCGCGTGCGTGATAACGGCAAGGGCATTGTTAAAGACGAGCTGCAATTGGCGCTAAGCCGTCATGCAACCTCAAAGATCCATACCTTAGATGATCTTGAGGCCATTATGAGCCTAGGATTTCGAGGAGAGGCTCTCGCAAGTATTAGCTCTGTCGCTCGGTTGACGCTAACCTCTCGTCCTGCCACGCAAGAACAAGCTTGGAGTGCGTATGCGGAAGGGCGTGACATGGCGGTTAAGTTAAAACCTGCCGCGCACCCCATTGGTACGACCCTTGAAGTGCTTGACCTGTTTTTCAATACACCTGCAAGGCGTAAGTTTCTGCGCACTGAGAAAACAGAATTTACCCACATTGACGAGTTGTTAAAGCGTATCGCTTTGAGCCGCTTTGACGTGTCGATCAACCTAAAACATAACGGTAAGTTAGTAAGGCAGTACCGCGCAGCAAAGACAGAAGCTCAAACAGAGAAGCGAATAGCTGCCGTATGTGGGCGCCCTTTGTGCGCAATATGCTGAAGATAGAATTGCAGCATAATGATTTGAAATTACACGGCTGGATCACCACGCCTGAAGGTGCTAGAGCTCAAAGTGATCTGCAATATTGTTATGTGAATGGCCGTATGATGAAAGATAAACTCATCAACCACGCGATTCGTCAAAGTTACGAAAACAGCCTAGCTCCAGAACAGTTTGCCGCATACATCCTGTTCATTGATATCGACCCTCATCAAGTAGATGTGAATGTGCATCCAGCAAAACATGAGGTTCGCTTTCATCAAGCTCGCCTCGTTCACGATTTTATTTACCAAGCGCTCAGTGATGCGTTGATTCAGGCTAAATCTATCGATGTTCAGCCTGCGTCTCCGGCAGCTTTTAGCTCATCAGTTAATCTGGACCATGAAGAGAAAATCACCGAGCAAATAGCACCCGAACAGACGGTTAAACCAAAGGTTAACGAGAGTCCGCTCAAAGCGATAGAGAATATTCCGGCTTACCCTGGAAGAGCCGACTATCAAAGACGTGATAGTCAGTCGGAGTATTCTGCGCAAAACGCTTCGTTCGGTCATGAGGTTGCAGAGCGCGCTCCTCGTAGCGACTGGGTAGCAGAGCACAGGGCCAAGAGCTCTAGTGATAAAACCTCAAGTCGCGTTGCAGAGAAAGCGCCAACGGCGGAAGAAGTTCGAGTCTATCAGGCGTTAATGCAAACGCCTGATATTGAAACTGACGTTGCTCAACGAACTGAGCCAGCAACGAAACAGCCTAACTATATTGAGGTAAAGATTGAACGAATTGGCAAAGCTATTGCCATTGTCGATCAATGCTATGTGCTGGTGAAAGCTGAGCCAATTTGCGCGATGGTGTCCTTGCGCCGAGCTGAGTTTTACAAATTATTTGCTCAATTGAGTCCAAAGACAGGCGCGTTAACCATGCAACCACTATTGGTGCCATTGTCATTGAAGGTCGGCGAACAGCAATTAAAAGCGGTCGAGATGTATAAGCAGCTCATGTCAAACTTTGGCATCGACATTAAGACACGCAACAAGCAAACGGCCATGGTAATGGGTGTGCCTTCACCTTTACGACAGCAAAATTTGCAATTGTTAATTGATGAAATGCTGTCATACTTGGCGACCCTTGAGCAGCCAGATGACACGACCAGTCAGTTAAGCCTTTGGTTAACGAAAAAAGTGCTGCAAGTGAAAAGTAGCTACACTTTATCTGAATCTGTTCAGTTGCTGGGCAACTTAGAACAGCTCTACGACGGTCAGCTACCGTTAAGCGATCCAAAATTTGTTCGACCTGTCGATTTTACGGCCACAATTGCAGCATTTTCATCATGAATCAAAAATTACCACTCGTTTTGTTTTTAATGGGTCCTACCGCATCTGGTAAGACAGACTTAGCTATTCGTCTTCGTCAGCAATATCCTGTGGAGATCATCAGTGTTGATTCTGCCCTGATTTACAAAGGTATGGATATTGGTACCGCTAAGCCAGATGCTGAGGAACTCGCGCTTGCGCCACATCGTTTGATAGACATTTTGGATCCGGCAGAAGCGTATTCCGCGGCAGATTTTAGACGCGATGCGTTAAACGAAATTGCCAAGATTCATGCAGAAGGCAAGATCCCTCTGCTGGTTGGCGGAACCATGTTGTACTTTAAAGCGCTATTACAAGGTTTGTCGCCGTTACCCGCGGCTGATCCTGATATCCGTAAACAGATTGAACAGGAAGCCGTCGAAAAAGGGTGGCAAGCACTTCATAATGAACTTCGAGCGATAGATCCTGTCTCAGCAGAGAGGATACATCCAAATGATCCGCAGCGATTATCTCGAGCGCTTGAAGTGTATCGAATTACTGGTAAGTCTTTGACAGAATTAACTGAAACCAAAGGGGAACCTTTACCATTTCGTGTCAAACAATTTGCGGTAGCGCCCAAAGATCGTGCTTTGTTACATAAACGAATTGAATTGCGCTTCGAGAAAATGATACAAGCAGGCTTTGAAGATGAAGTCAAAGCGTTATATGCTCGTGAAGATCTTCACCCTGATCTGCCGTCTATCCGTTGTGTCGGATATCGTCAGATGTGGGAATATTTGGACGGAGAGAGCACTTTAGATGACGCGATCTTTCGCGGGATCTGTGCAACTCGCCAATTGGCTAAGCGACAAATCACCTGGTTAAGGAGTTGGGATGATTTGGTTTGGCTAGACAGCGAACATGTTGAGGATTCAATGAAAACTCTCACAGATGCCATAGCATCTGATGGCATTAACTGTGTATAATGTGGTCGCTTTTGCGTATTTGTACCCAAAAAGGAACTGAGTTTTGTTTTCAAAGACAATAGTTGTTCTATGATTATAAAACTAAGGGGTATTTCATTGGTTTAGCTCAGATGCAAAGGCAGCACCTAACATTGCAGTGCACCAATAGCTAAATAATTAAAACTACAATATTAATATAAGGAAAATAAAAATGGCTAAGGGGCAATCTCTTCAAGACCCATTCCTAAACGCACTACGTCGCGAGCGTATTCCTGTATCCATCTACCTTGTAAATGGGATCAAGCTTCAGGGTCAAATTGAGTCTTTCGATCAGTTTGTGATCCTTTTGAAAAATACCGTAAATCAAATGGTTTATAAGCATGCGATTTCTACGGTTGTTCCAGCTCGTGCAGTTAGTCATCATAGTGGTGAGCGTCCAGCTGGTGATCGTCAACAAGAGAAATCTGACGATTAATACCGAATTTAATAAAACAAGACCAATAAATAGGAGTTGATAGCTTGTTTGACCGTTATGAATCGGGGGAGCAAGCTGTACTTGTTCATATCAACTTCACGCAAGAAGGTGAGTGGGAAGATCTCAATGAATTTGAGATGCTGGTATCTTCTGCAGGCGTCAATGCGTTACAGGTTGTAACGGGAAGTCGGCAGTCTCCTCACCCGAAATACTATGTCGGAGAAGGTAAAGCTCAAGAAATTGCGCAAACCGTGCAGTTGACGGGTGCTGACATCGTGATTTTTAATCATGCACTTTCTCCTGCCCAAGAGCGTAATTTGGAAAGTCTGTGTAAATGTCGAGTCTTGGATCGCACAGGTCTGATCCTCGACATTTTTGCTCAGCGTGCGCGTACCCATGAGGGTAAGTTGCAAGTCGAGCTTGCACAGCTCCGCCATATCTCGACTCGATTAATTCGAGGCTGGACGCACCTTGA
>ASHK01000234.1 GCA_000695745.1 Vibrio madracius
AGCAGCCTTTTTATAATCACGCTAAAGCCGATATACCAAGCTACGGAATAGCGCCCATGTTATCTAGAGGCCGAAGATGTCAGTTCATCAGATACTAAAAGAGATATACCGAGCCAGCGATAAACTGGCTGAACAGCTCATAAACCGAGGGGTTGTGGTCTCCATCCCAAAAGGTCAGTTTCTATTTTTCCAATATCAAAATGTCAGCGATATTGTGATTCCATTGCAAGGCGTTTTAGGTTTCTACCCCGCCATCGATCAGGGCACTCATTTAAAATACGATTTGATCACGCCAGGTGTGCTTATCAATGATGTTCCGCTGATTTTAGGGGAAGGTGCGCAATCGGACATCCAAGCGGTCACCGATAGTCGTGTACTGCTACTGCCTTTTGAGGACGTCCAAGAACTCATGGCTTCTTGTTGTAGCTTTTCTAAAATGGTCAATGTTTCTCTGGCTAAAAAACAACGCTTTTGTTTAACTCTGTTTCGCTTACGTGGTGAGAGAAATACCGATCTGAAGATTCGTCTCGCCATGGAAGCTGTCAGCGCAGCAACGTACGATGGTTCTATTCCACTGAATATCCTAACTCTCGCCTCGCTACTCAACATGTCGCGCAATACGGTAGGCCGCTATATGAGCAAAGCCATTGCCAAAGGCGAAGTCGAAAAAAGCAGCTTAGGTTTTCGCTTACTCACCAGAAAAGCCATCGCGGCTTGATTGGTAACTCGGGTGAGGTTACTGCATTCGCAGCACTAACCTTACGAAATGACAAAGCAAACGGCACATTAATAGGATTTACCTATCAGTTAAAGAGAATTAATTGATTTTAATTCTCATTACCAGTTCGTCATAATGGGTCTATAAGATTTGAACTGAGTGATACATCCCATGATTAAGACGATTCGATTTGCCGCTATCCATTTTACTATTGCCTTTACGGTTGCATATGCGCTAACTGGCGAAATCTTAATCGCGAGTATGATTGCAATGCTGGAACCAGCTGTGAATACCGTTGCGTTTTACTTTCACGAACGTGTTTGGGACAAAAGCCAACGTCTTCAAGCTTTGAAAAATAACGAAACCATTAAGACCGCTTCATTTGCGACCGTACACTTTAGTGTGGCGTTTGGTGTCGTTTACTTGTTAACAGGTGATGTGCTGGCGGGTGGTATCATGGCCACATTAGAGCCAACGATTAATACCATCGCGTACTTTTTCCACGAAAAGTCTTGGAATAAGAAGCACCAGCAAATGTGCTTTGCGCATTAATTACTTCAAAGCTATACCCCACCAATGAGAGAAGGTCGGCGATACATTTTGCACACCATGGTGAGATTTCTATCGCACCTGTTGGTATGATGCTCGGCCTACTCTTTTAGTGACAGAACAGCCACGACTGACAGTAAAATACCTCACTTCATTCGCTATACTACTGGCAAATCAACGTACACTCCTTACCCATTCGAAAACCACCTACCTTTCATGACAGCGCTAGTACATTTGGTTACAGTTCAAAAATTACCCTAAGTGATACAATCTGAATGATTAATATGGCTCGCTATAAAAATTGACGTGACGACAAAACATCGCAAGGCTTAGAGATAATGAATCTTAAAAAATTTAGGTTAACTTTCATTCTATTTGGCTTGGCAAACGTCTGTTTAGCCATCTTTCTAATGAGCGATTCTTATGTCGATCAATCAGGCATCCTTGTAGAAAATTTCGGCTTTCTTGCCTTATTCTGGCTATTACTGTTCAGTTCGGTGATTAGCTTGTTGATCACCTTGATCCGTCTGCGTCGTTAACATAAACAAAACAGTTATCGCCTCCCGAATAAACCAATACCTTCTCTCACTATTATGGATTGACTATGTATCTCGAACTAGAACGTTTAGACATTAAATGGCTTGTGGCTGCGCTAGCTATCACACTTTCTGGTTGCTCCAGTATGTCTATTGAAGAGTGTAACAACGCTGACTGGTATCAAGTTGGTTATAGCGACGGACTTAGCGGTCATAGTCCTAAAATGATTGATAGCTATATCAGTGATTGTAATGAAGCCGCTGTGTTTCCCGATAGAGAGCAATGGTTAAAGGGTTTAAAGTAGGAACGGGACTCTATTGCTCACCGAACAATGGTTACAAGGTAGGGTATGAGGGACAGCCTTACTACTATGTGTGTCCAGGTGAGGCTTTTCTCAAAAACTATGAGTTGGGTAAACAAGCTAGGCAACGCGACCAGCGCCTTGAACAGATTGAAACTGAATTGCGTACTATTGAAGATAAATTAAGAACAACGCCAAGCGAAAACCATGATGAGCGTAAACGTCTAGAAAACGAAAAGCGAGATTTAGTATCAGAACGTTCCCGTCTACTTGGGTTAACCGTACAGCATAATTTCAATATCTCATTTTAAGCTGGCCTTTTGCAGCCCAACACCTTCCTCTTCTATCAAGAGGGAGGTTGACCTTTTAACGACAAAAACTCCGCTCAAATTCAGACTGTTGGTCGTCATATCGCAATAATTTTCAGATTGTTAGCTTAATAACTGTACAATTTCTACTCAAACAACCAAAATTAGTCACCACAGGTAGCCATTATTCTTCTATAATTCACCGACCGTATTTTTGGTCAGCAATCATTTTTTGATTGGTTAACGAGAAACACCAAATACCGCCATCTGCTTTTAGGAACAACGAATGTCATTTTTATCACAAGGTTTTTCATCTGAGATCGTGCAAGCACTGACCGAGTGTGGTTATGAAAAACTCACTCCAGTTCAGCAACAAGCGATTCCACATGCTCGTCGTGGACACGATATTTTGGCACACGCTCAAACCGGCACAGGTAAAACCGCCGCTTTCTCTTTGCCAATCATTCAACAGATTGTTGATACGCCAAAAGCCCGCGCTCGTGGAGCGGTACGTGCACTTATTTTGGCACCGACGCGTGAGTTAGTCGATCAGATCGCGAACAACATCGAAAACTACACACAATATGTCGATCTGACGGTTGCTGCTGTATTTGGTGGTGCAAAAATGTCGTCACAAGAGCGTAAGCTTGAAGCGGGTGTAGACATCCTAGTTGCCACGCCAGGCCGTCTTATCGAACACTTAGAACTTGGCAACGTCAAGCTCGCTAACCTTGAGTTTCTCGTTTTTGATGAAGCAGACCGTATGCTGGACATGGGCTTCATTAATGCTATTCGCACTATTATGAGTAGCATTCAGAGCCAACCTCAAACCATGCTTTTCTCCGCGACGTCATCACCTCAGATGAACGCTTTGGCGCAAGACCTACTGCGTAAGCCAAAACGCATCATCGTCAACGCAGAGAACTCAACCGCTGATACTGTCGCTCACGTGTTTATCCAGTAGATGAAGATCGCAAACTGGAGCTACTGTCAGAACTCATTGGTCGTAAAAACTGGCAACAGGTTTTGGTCTTTGTTAACTACAAAGAGACCGCTAATGAAGTGGTAAAAGAACTTAAACTTGATGGTATTAAAGCTGTGCTTTGCCATGGCGATAAAGCACAAAGCTCTCGTCGCCGCGCGTTGGAAGAGTTTAAATCCGGCAAAGCTCGCGTGATGGTTGCCACCGAGGTGGCTGCTCGTGGTTTAGACATTCAAGGTCTTCCACATGTGGTTAACTATGACATGCCATTTTTAGCAGAAGATTACGTACACCGAATTGGTCGCACAGGCCGTGCTGGTCAACAAGGGCATGCCGTTTCTTTTGTTAGCCGTGAAGAAGAGCTGACGCTGGTTCAGATTGAAAATCTGATCCAACATCGCATTAAACGTATCCAACTTGCAGGCTATGAGCCAGCAAACCGCGACGCACTGTTACAGAAGATGCACACTAAACCTGCTTACAGAGATCGTCAAGGCCGTACAAACAACGCTAACGACCAAGGTTCTGCAGAGCGTCGATTACGCTTGATGAAAGCGATCAAAAATAAGTCGAGTAAAACAACTCGTTTAAAAGGCTAACTATTATCAAAAACGCAGCGTGTTATCGCTGCGTTTTTGTTTCTGAGGCTACGGTTTTATATATGCCTTAGCCATTAGATTGTTTCGCAAGCGACTCTAAAGAGGCGTCTAAACTGTCTGATATCATCACCAATTCATTCTTGGCACGCACTACGTTATCAGTACTTTTAGTGCAATCCAGTGCAAGTTCATTCACCACTTTAAGGTTTTCGATCGACTGCTCACAAAGATGTAGCGTTTCTACCGAATCGTTACAGATCTGCTCATTCAGTGCTAAAAGTTGATTATACGCCACCGTAATATCGTCAAAACTGATGGTAGAGCGCGTGGTAACTTGAGAGATTTCACTGACACTGGTTTCACTTTTTGCGATAGCCGAAACCAAAGCACTAGCGGTATCAATAAGCTGTTTAGTCATGGTCTGAATTTCTGAGACTGCCAG
>ASHK01000235.1 GCA_000695745.1 Vibrio madracius
ACATTGCGCCGCATAATGTTGCGGATGCAAACAGATCTTCCGCTAAGAATAGACCCTCTAAAGCAAATGCGCTCGAGGCTTGCGTGCCGTTTAGTAGTGCTAACCCTTCTTTTGGTGCTAGAGTTATCGGTTCAAGCCCGGCAATTTGTAACGCTTCTAGACCACTAATGATTTTCCCGTTATGTCTTGCTTCGCCCTCACCGAGTAAGATTGTGCTCATGTGAGCAAGTGGAGCCAAGTCACCTGATGCGCCAACAGAGCCTTTTTGCGGCACGCATGGGTAAACTTGAGAATTAACCAGTTCAATCAAGGCTTGAATCACTTTCAGTCGAATGCCTGAATAGCCGCGTGCAAGACTGTTGATCTTTAGCACCATCATCAGACGAACGGTTTCATCACTCATTAGCTCACCAATACCCGCAGCGTGAGACAACACGATACTCTTTTGCAAGATCTCGAGGTCTTCAGGCTCAATGCGTGTATTAGCTAACAATCCAAAGCCAGTATTGATGCCGTAGACCGTACGATCTTCGGCGATAACTTGCTCGACAATTCGAGTGCTGGCATCAATGTCTTCAACCGCTGAAGGATGCAGAGATAAGTTCACAGGAGAACGACTGAGTTGGCGTAATTGCGCTAATGTTAGCTGACCTGGCTCAAGAACTAATTTCAACATGGTGGGCTCCTTAAGCTCGGTTATCATCATTTTGATTCAGCATTGGCAGATCTAAACCCTGTTCTTTGGCACATTGCTTGGCGATGTCGTACCCAGCATCGGCATGGCGCATTACGCCAGTTGCAGGGTCATTGTGTAAAACGCGCGCAATACGTCGCGCGGCATCATCGCTACCGTCACAACAAATGACCATTCCACTGTGTTGTGAGAAGCCCATTCCTACGCCGCCGCCGTGATGCAAGGAGACCCAAGTCGCACCACCTGAGGTGTTGAGTAAGGCGTTCAATAGTGGCCAATCGGATACCGCATCTGAGCCGTCCATCATGCCTTCGGTTTCACGGTTCGGACTGGCTACTGAACCTGAATCAAGATGATCACGACCAATAACCACAGGCGCTTTTAGTTCGCCATTCTTCACCATTTCATTGAAAGCTTGACCCAAGCGCTCACGATCTTTTAGGCCAACCCAGCAGATACGAGCTGGCAAGCCTTGGAACTGAATACGCTCACGCGCCATATCGAGCCAGTTATGCAGATGTGGATTATCAGGAATCAGCTCTTTGACTTTTTGGTCTGTTTTATAGATATCTTCAGGATCACCAGAGAGTGCAGCCCAACGGAAAGGTCCGATACCTTCACAGAAAAGTGGACGGATATACGCCGGAACAAAACCTGGGAAATCAAACGCGTTTTCTACCCCTTGTTCCAACGCCATTTGACGAATGTTATTACCATAGTCAGTGGCTACCGAGCCACGTTGCTGCATGGTTAGAATGGCTGCAACTTGCACTGCCATCGAGGCTTTGGCCGCTTTCACCACGCCAGTTGGATCGCTTTCACGTTGCTGTTTAGCGTATTCCATAGTCCAGCCTTGCGGTAAATAGCCGTTAAGAGGATCGTGTGCTGAGGTTTGATCGGTGACCACATCTGGTGTGATGTTTTTCTCTACCAATTCTGCATAAATATCAGCGGCATTGCCAAGTAGCCCAACAGAGATCGGTTTATCGCTATTCTTAATGATGGACAATGCTTCATCGAGGCTATGCGCTTTGGTATCGACATAACGAGTATTGAGGCGATAATCGATACGAGATTCGTCACACTCTACAGCAATCATTGAAAAGCCAGCCATAGTCGCCGCGAGAGGTTGAGCGCCGCCCATACCGCCAAGGCCACCTGTTAGAATCCACTTGCCATTGGCATCGCCATTAAAATGTT
>ASHK01000236.1 GCA_000695745.1 Vibrio madracius
GAATGAACTCGGTTTTATCCATTGCAAACTCAAGGTAGAAAATGTTGTTTTTGGCCGTTGAGAAGGTTACTCTACGCGCTTGAGGACGCTCTAAGTTGGTGTCCACTGAAAGGACAACTTGTTTGTTGATCGCCAACATTTTAGGTTGATTTTGAGTAATGTTGGTTTGCAGCTCTTTGCGTACTTTGTTAGTGAAGTCACCCACAAGTTGATTCATGAGTTCACCAAGGACATCACCAACTTCGTCCGCGTTGTGATGGATAGCAAGATCTTCCTCTGGTATCCCCATACTGCGCATGTAATTACCATACACTTCTAACGCGGCTTGGGACGTAAAATTGATAACGACTAACCCCGAAAACCACCATCAAAGAGCACAAAGCAACCAAAGTCAGGCTTTAGCGTTGTTTTGGTGATTTTTTGCACCATCGCAGAATAGGCCACGTTCGATTGAGTGGCTGAGGTCAGGACGGTGGAAACCGATTGGCAAAGCTTAAGTAAGATATCTTCAGTTGTGATTACTTTGGTTTTTTTCATTGAATGTTACTTTGTTCGATCATTTCTTCCATGGTTTAACGAGTGTGTCACGAAGCAAACCGCTTGAAAAGGCATAAACCATGCTCAATCGCTATGACTTTACGATTTGATCACATTTTTAGTTGTTGTAAAGTGTCCAGTACATATAAAATCTATTCGGATTCAGCTACGTACAATAATAAAACACGTCTATTTTATGACGATGCAACTAAGTAGGTGAACTTTCTCTTTTACATACTCTCCTTTGCCGAGCGGATCGGCGTAATTAGGAGGCAGGAAGCTAAATGTTACCAAGATTACACTCTCAAACCGATATTAATCCCGCCGTATTGCTTTATTTAAAACAGCTTGAGGTTGAAGGTTTTACTGGGGATATAGAAACACAATATTCAAGCCGCCTTGCCGTGGCAACGGACAACAGTGTTTATCAAAAATTGCCGCAAGCGGTAGTTCATCCCAAAACAACGGCAGATGTCCAGCTTCTCGGAAAGCTGGCTAATCAAGAAAAATTTGCGTCGATTGCCTTTTCTCCACGAGGAGGTGGTACTGGGACGAACGGTCAGTCTTTGACGTCGGGTATCGTTGTTGATTTATCTAGACATATGAATCAGGTTGTCGAGATTAATGAGCAAGAAGGGTGGGTAAGAGTTCAAACCGGTATCGTTAAGGACGCGTTGAATGACGCAGTGCGTCCGTTTGGCTTTTTCTTTTCTCCAGATCTTTCTACCAGTAACCGTGCGACTCTAGGGGGCATGGTCAACACTGACGCGTCTGGACAAGGCTCGTTAAAATACGGTAAGACATCGGATCATGTGTTGTCGCTTCAAGCTGTGTTTGCTGACGGTTCTTTATTAGAAAGTGATGGTTCATTGGGTGAACCAGAAACAGACAGTTTCGCCAGTCATGCTTTGCAAGTTACAGAACAAGTATGTAAGCAAAATAGAGCATTGATTGATGAAAAGTTTCCACCTCTGAATCGATTCCTGACGGGATACGATTTGAAAAATGCTTATGATCCTGCAACAGACCAGTTCGATGTCACGCGAATTCTTTGTGGCGCAGAGGGTTCCTTGGCATTTATCACAGAAGTTACGCTGAACCTGACGCCGATCCCCAAAGCTCGAACTCTCATCAATGTTAAATACAACAGTTTTGATGCGGCATTGAGAAACGCTCCTTTTATGGTAGAAGCGAACGCATTGTCTGTGGAGACGGTAGATTCACGTGTCTTGAATTTAGCGAAGCAAGATATTGTTTGGCATACCGTAAGCGATCTGATTAGTGATGTTCCCGGCAAAGAAATGCAGGGCATCAACATGGTGGAGTACGCTGGACAAGATGAAGACGATGTTACTCAAGCGGTAGCCGCGCTCATTAAGAGTTTGGATGAAAAACTTAACACAGAGCAAGACGGTATTATTGGTTATCAGGTAACTAGCGATGTTGCGAGTCTTGGGCGCATTTACAATATGCGTAAGAAAGCGGTGGGCTTATTAGGCGCTGTCAAAGGAAGTGCAAAACCTATTGCCTTTGCAGAGGACACTTGTGTACCACCAGAGAACTTGGCGGACTTTATCGCCGAGTTTCGTGATTTGCTCGATGGCCACGGATTGAATTATGGCATGTTTGGGCATGTGGACGCAGGTGTATTACAT
>ASHK01000237.1 GCA_000695745.1 Vibrio madracius
TGAAGAGTTCGGCTATATTGTTGAAACTAACAAGGACGAAAAACGTCAACCATCGTTACAAGATCTCGCGACCAAACTGTTGTTCACAGAATGCTTCCAAGCACTGGTCAATAGCGGGTGTTCATCCAATGACAGCGTGTTGGAGAGTTTTAGCCCTCACCTACTACCGATGCTCACTTCTGAACAAGTTGAGGCGGGGTACAGTATTGACCGTATCGGTATGAACTCCGCACGCCGTGCTCATGTTGTCAGCTTTATCGTACAGCTTCGTGAAAGCCGTACCTATCAAGATAGCTACAACACCATTGCTGCCCAGATTGAAGCAGACTTCGAAATCCGCAATAAGCTGTCTCAAATCACTCAGCCTGAAAAACTGATGTATGTGGAAACATTTGAGTTTGCCGATAAACAACTGGCTATTCTTCTTGCTAAAAACATTAACACCATCGAGCAGCAAGCGCTCAACACCATTACCTCACACCGATTGACCACCCATTGGTGCCACGTAAAACAAGTCTTTGTTGATACTAAATACGCTTGTGTTTATCAAGCACTTAAAGCGGCTAAGCAATTCTATTCTCTCAAAGCCAAATTTATTGATGGTTTTGCTTTCGACTCAGCAAGAGCAATGTATCGGGCATACGAGGAACAGTTGTTCCTGTTTGATTCTGCATATCGAGTATTTTGTGAAAACGCTAATCAGGTTTCTCACCACGGATCCGATATCTTGAAAAAAACACAACTTGTGGCAGATATCGAAGCGCTTTATGTGGACTGGTATCTACATGACCTCGCTATTGCATGGGGTAAGCATGTCGATAATGAAAACCTACTCGATAAGTGGAAGTTTGACGGCATCATTAACCAATATAATTTCTACAACCACGAAGTCGAGCGTATCTTCCAGTCAAAACAAGTAAAACGTGTTTTTGTCATCATCAGTGACGCTCTTCGTTACGAAGTCGCTCATGACATCCATGAACAAATTAACAAAGAGAAACGTTTCAAATCGACGATTAAATCACAGTTAGGCGTTGTACCAAGCTATACGCAACTTGGCATGGCATCTTTACTGCCTCATCAAGAATTGACGGCGCACATTAGTAAAGACGTAACCTTTAAAGCTGACGGCTTGAGTACCCATGGACTTGAAAAACGTAACGCCATTCTTGAGAAGTACCGTGGCATTGCGGTGAAATCATCAGATGTATTGAACTGGACAAATGAGGAAGGTCGAAAGGCGATTGCAGATACTCGCATCGTGTATATTTACCATGACCAAATTGATGCTATTGGTGATAAAGCAGCAACTGAAAACCAAACATTTGAAGCGTGTGCTGATGGTATTAAGCAAATTAAGTTGTTGGTAGAACGTATTATTAATAAGCTCAATGGCAATCGCATTTTGGTCACCGCTGATCATGGCTTTTTGTTTAAATCTAGCGATGTTGTCGACTCCGATAAAACGGCTTTATCCGTTAAGCCTCAAGGCACTGTTGAAGGCAAAAAACGTTACTTGATTGGGCAACAATTGCCTAAAGATGATTTTTATTGGACAGGAAACATGACAGTTACTGCTAATTTATCGTCAAACAGTGACCAAGCCGAGTTTATGATCCCTCGTGGGTCCAACCGATTCAACTTTGTTGGCGGAGCGAAGTTCATTCACGGTGGCATAATGCCACAAGAGATTTGTGTACCTGTTCTTCGCATCGAACACTTAAAAACGGCGAAACAAAAAACGACGGCGAAACAAAAAGTGGGTGTTGTGCCACTAAGTAACCCGATTCGCCTTGTGACGCTGACCGAAAAAATTGAATTCCTGCAAACCAATGCGGTAGGCAATGATTTCAAAGAACGTAACTTAAGCATTTGGATTGAAGATCCTGAAGGCACTATCGTGTCGAATAAAGCACAAGTGCTATTTGATTCAGAATCCAGCAATTCTGATGACAGAAAACGTAATGCTATTCTTTCTCTCAATGGCACTGGTTTTGACCGCACAACCAGCTACAAATTGGTTATGTTGGATACCGAGAATAATGATCGCTTTGCAAGTCATTCCGTCACGATAGACTTAGCGATTCAAGATGACTTCGACGACCTTTTTTAACGGATACTAATGATGATTAACGATAATATTGCTCAGGAAATCAAAGAGATACGAGATGTCGATCTCGACGATCTCATGACATCCGAATTTAAAGGCCGCGTTGTCCGTAAAGATTTAACTAAACAGTTAAAAGAAGGCGCGAACGTTCCTGTTTATGTTCTGGAATACTTGCTCGGTATGTATTGTTCTGCAACCGATGATGAACTCATTCAAGCTGGTATGGAGCGAGTTAAGAAAATTCTCACTGACAATTACGTAAGACCTGATGAAGCTGAAAAAGTAAAATCAATGATCCGTGAGCGTGGCACGCACAAGGTAATCGACAAGATTTCGGTTAAGCTCAATCAGAAGAAAGACGTGTATGAAGCCAGCTTGTCGAACCTCGGCATCAAGGATGCTGTAATACCTGCCAGTATGGTCAAAGAGAATGAGAAACTACTGACTGGTGGTATCTGGTGTATTGTGACGTTGAGTTACTTCTTTGAGGAAGGGCAAAAAACCTCACCATTTTCTGTTCTTGGACTTAAGGCTATCCAAATGCCATCCATGAACATGGATGAAGTGTTTAGTGCTCGTCGTAACTTTACTATGGATCAATGGCTCGATTTGCTACTTCGCTCTATAGGTATGGAGCCAGCTAACTTAGAGCAACGTGCCAAGTGGCATATTCTTGCTCGAATGATCCCTTTTGTAGAAAACAACTACAACGTGTGTGAACTTGGCCCTCGTGGTACAGGTAAGTCGCACGTATATAAAGAGTGTTCTCCAAACTCCCTTCTGGTTTCTGGTGGTCAAACAACAGTAGCCAACCTTTTCTACAATATGTCGAGCCGTCAGGTTGGTCTTGTTGGCATGTGGGATATCGTTGCTTTTGACGAAGTCGCTGGGATACGTTTTAAAGACAAAGATGGCGTGCAGATCATGAAAGACTACATGGCATCAGGTCTTTCAGTCGCGGTCGTGATTCTATTGAAGCAAAGGCTCTATGGTTTTCGTTGGCAACATCGACCAGAGCGTAGAGACGTTGGTAAAAACCAGTCACCTACTCGCACCTTTCCCTGCGGAGATGATTGATTCTGCGTTCTTTGATCGTTTCCACGCCTACATTCCTGGCTGGGAAATACCTAAAATGCGCCCAGAATTCTTCACCAATCGATTTGGTCTGATCACTGATTATCTTGCTGAATACATGCGTGAAATGCGCAAACATGCGTTTGCAGATGCGATTGATAAGTTCTTCAAACTGGGAAATAACTTAAACCAGCGCGATGTCATAGCCGTTCGTCGTACCACATCAGGCTTACTTAAGCTTTTAGTTCCACACGGTGAGTATTCCAAAGAAGATGTTCGAACGTGTTTGACTTATGCTCTTGAAGTCGTCGCCGA
>ASHK01000238.1 GCA_000695745.1 Vibrio madracius
GTATTATCGCGCATCATCGCAGTGGATATGTCGTCTGCACCGAACAACAAGAGTTCCATCTGGAACCTCATGTTCACTATCCTCAGATGACCGTCGGTGATTGGATTTTACTGGACGAACAACATCGATTCCTCCGCTTACTCGAACGTCGCTCCTTGTTTCGTCGCAAAGCACCTGGCTCTAAAGTGGATGAACAGTTCATTGCCGCCAACGTAGATACGGTTTTCATTGTTTGTTCACTCAATGACGATTTTAATTTGAGCCGCATAGAGCGCTACCTCACACTCGTGAATGAAGCGAAAGCGGAGGCTGTTATCGTCCTAACCAAATCCGATCTTTGTGACGATGCGGACACTAAACGACAACAAGTCCAAGCCCTCGATCCTTTCTTACTCATTGAAACCGTAAACGCGTTAGAGAGTAGTACACTTCAAGGACTGCGCTCTTGGTGTGGTAAGGGACAAACTATCGCCTTTATGGGCTCTTCCGGTGTCGGTAAGTCAACATTAGTCAATAGTCTGATGAATAACCACGTGCAGGTGACAGGAGCGATTCGTGAAGATGATAGTAAAGGCCGTCATACCACTACATCTCGCTCTATTCACAAAATGCCAGAAGGTGGCTTGTTACTTGATACTCCTGGAATGCGGGAAATACAGCTCACCGCTAGTGAGGATGGTTTAGCGGAGACATTCAGTGATGTTGAGTTATTGGTTGAGCAATGTCGATTTGGTGATTGCCAACATACCAATGAACCAGGATGTGCGATCCGCGCTGCTCTTGAAAATGATACTATCGATGCTAGACGTGTAGATAACTACTTCAAGCTTATGCGAGAACAAGCGCGAAACAGTGCTTCTTTAGCAGAAAGAAGAAGCAATGATAAGCAACTCGGTAAATTCTATCGTTCAGTTCAAAGTGAGAGTAGGAACCGTAAAAAAGGCTACTAAACCCTTATCTACAATACATCACTTCAACTCGGAAGACCGCTAATAGCGGTCTTCGTTTCACTCCGCTAAGACACACTTTCCAATTTCATATCGGTAGTGCATGTATTGTCCATTATCGTTGGGCAGTTCACCTGTGCATCCTATTCACCCAAAGAAGTAAGCAAGAGCAAATACCACTGCGCCTATGACCGCAATGTACTTAAGTGCCGTCCCCCATACTTCGCCCCACCACCTGCAGGTGCTTTATTACAACATCCCATCATGTTCCCCTTATGTCGTTAGCCTAGTATCAAACTAACCTTTACCCTAAGGGGAAGGTCAATAATCAATATTCATTAAATTTCTTATAAAACAAGCCACTAAATGATAATAAAAATTCCATGCATTCTTAGTTCAAAATAGACGCACCAAAAAATTATTAACAACTTTCGATACAATGAACTATTTTTGGCAACAAAAACCACAAATTTCATCTGAAGATGAATTATATGTAGACACATTAATTTGCTTGGATAATATAAAACCCGCAATCACACTTTTTTACACAATAAAACCACCCAATCTGCATCGGATTGTCCTATTTACAGATACAAACGACCATGCGGCATTAGGGTAGTGATCACATTTACAGGGATAAAAAATGCAAAGTTCTAGCTTGTTAGCTCGCTATGCTAATGGAAATTTGGTTCTCCAAATCTTAGCGGGTATCGTTTTTGGTGTTATCCTCGCAATAGCCTCTCCTTCAACAGCTCAAACTTTTGGAATGCTGGGTAGTTTGTTTGTTGGAGCTCTAAAAGCTGTTGCCCCAATTTTAGTGTTCATTCTTGTTGCAGCTTCTATTGCTAACCAAAAGAAAAATCAAACCACCCATATGCGCCCAATCGTGGTGCTGTACCTCATAGGTACATTTTCAGCATCTCTTACAGCCGTTGTATTGAGCTTCCTTTTCCCGACCGAACTCGCACTTGCGGCTGGCGCGGAAGGTGCAACACCACCTCAAGGCATTGCTGAAGTTCTAAATACGCTTCTATTTCAACTGGTAGACAATCCCGTTCATGCGCTAATGAACGCTAACTATATTGGCATTCTCGCGTGGGCTATTGGTCTTGGTTTGGCGCTCCATCACGCATCGGATACCACAAAAGCTGTGTTTGAAGATCTCAGCCATGGTGTTTCTCAGATCGTACGCTTTATTATTCGCCTTGCGCCTTTTGGTATCTTTGGTCTTGTAGCAAATACGTTTGCGACCACTGGTTTCTCAGCATTAGCAGGCTACGCACACTTGCTCATTGTCCTTCTGTCGGCAATGGCAATTATCGCATTAATTGTGAACCCTCTTATCGTTTACATAAAAACGAAAGAAAACCCATACCCGCTGGTATTCCAATGCCTACGTGAAAGTGGTGTCACGGCTTTCTTCACTCGTTCAAGTGCTGCAAACATTCCAGTTAACATGGCGCTATGTGAAAAGCTTGAGCTTGATGAAGACACGTACTCTGTGTCTATCCCTCTGGGTGCTACGATTAACATGGCAGGCGCAGCCATCACGATTACAGTCCTCACACTGGCCGCTGCGCATACTATGGGAATCCAAATTGACCTTCTCACTGCACTACTACTTAGTATTGTTGCGGCTATCTCTGCATGTGGCGCGTCAGGTGTCGCAGGGGGCTCTCTACTGCTCATCCCGCTAGCGTGTGGTCTGTTTGGTATTTCAAATGATATCGCGATGCAGGTTGTCGCGGTGGGCTTTATTATCGGGGTTATTCAAGATTCAGCAGAAACCGCTCTAAACAGTTCAACCGATGTCGTATTTACTGCTGCGGTCTGTAAAGCCGAACAAAACAAGCTAAGTTAATCATTGACGATTTTCTAAGCTGAAAAACAAAGGGCTGCGCAAATGCGCAGCCCTTTTCGTTCTATACCATCCAACTTTACGGATCGACTTTAATAATGCTCAATTGGTCTAACTGATTGAGCAGCTCCGACTGATGACTGCCCTGATCCGTCATCACATTAGAATCTGCAATACCCAAGTCATTCCAACCGATACCTTGTAAAGTAATATCCGTTTGTTCACCGTTATTAGTCACGCTGATGGTTGTTGTAGGATCCATATTGTCATTGGGATCATCTGTAACGGTAATAGTGATATTGCCCAGTAAGTCACCTAAGTTATCATGCTCAGGCAGCAAATCCGAGATATCCAACTTATCATCGCCAATCTGAAAATCCGTCACAGTCTGCTCTGCAGGACTTGCTGTCGTTCCAGCACTATCCTCTGTAAACAAGAACAGATCGAAGCCATCTCCGCCAGTGAGGATATCATTTCCGCCACCACCATAAATAATGTCACTTTCAGCCGTACCGATTAAGGTCTCAGAAGCGCCCGTACCAACGCGAATTTGATCAGGTAAAGTAAGCTGTTCAGATTGATGCAGCGCTAAGATGACTTCGGTTGGTGTCATGCTATCCACTTCCATCTGTGAGACACCAAGTAAAGCAGTCAGCGTGACACCCTCCAAAACAATAGATTGGAGTACAGTACCGCTATCGTGGATCTCAATGACCGTATCACCCGATTCCTCTTTCACACTCAATTGGTCTGTCAACTGCTGATCCGCTTTAAAGTCCACCGCCGTCAAATCGACCACATCGTGTTTCACACTCGGATCTGTCGAGGCAAAGTCTCGGACATCGAAGTCTTTTATGGTATCCGTTCCCGCAAGATTTGCCGCTTCCCAACGGAATGAGTCTTGAGAATCATTATCTGCACTGATACCACCACTCGCTGGAATAGAATTACCAAATAGCCATTCATCATCCACCGTGGCGCTCAAGATATCGTCGAGAGCACTATCGCCTCGTTGTCCTTGATTACCCGTTACCGTGATGGTGATCGGCTGTACGCTGTCTCCACCTGCCGCGCCATCAGTCGCTTCGATATAGAAGGTTTCAGTCGCAGTTTGATCGCCTGCCAGTGCGTTACTGCTGCCTGCGAGCAACACATATGCCCAAACGCTGTTGCGATATTAAATGTCAGTGACCCATACTGCCCTGTCGCAGTGTAGGTATCACCATTCAATACGCCATTGCGCAGCGAACGAGTAATGACTGAGCTATCCACATCAACAATGTTCACCGTACCGCTCACAGAATCTGTCACGCCTTCTTGAACGCCTTTAGCAAAGTCACCGCTAATGGTTGGGGCGTCATTCGTGCCTTGAATGGTCACTTTAACCGTTGAAACTGTGCCATCGATAGACTTGACTTCAAAAGTATCATCCACTGACTGACCCACGTTTAGGCTATCAAATGACTCATTCGCGATATATGTCCATTGACCATCAGCATCGATTGAGAACGTTCCATAAGTCCCTGCAATATTGGTTTGCACTTGGAATTGGTTATCCGCATTGTCGATATCGGATGAAGTTAACGTACCACTTGTGGTTAGCGCCGAATCAGTTTCTTGCAAGGTCACATCAGCGCTACTTACTGTAGCGGCATCATTGGTACCCGTGATCACCACTTTCACCTCTGATGTCGTGCCATCAATGGAGGTTACTATAAAGCTCTCTTCAGCGATCTCACCTTGTGCAAGACTGTCGAAGTGACTGTTTGCAGTAAATGTCCACGCCCCGCAGCCGTTAAAGTAAAGGTTCCTAAGTTCCCTACTGTCGCGTTTTGAGCAATGAACACGTTACTTGGGTTATCAGGGTCATTCGCAGTTAACGTTCCATTGGCTGTTAGAATGCTATCCGTTTCTGTCAGGTTCTCAGTGACAGCACTAATGTCAGCCGCATCATTGGTACCATTGATTTTCACCGTCACTGTCGATGGTGTACCATC
>ASHK01000239.1 GCA_000695745.1 Vibrio madracius
AATTGGTAGTGCTTCCTCCCAAAGCGACCAACAAAGTGAAGATCTGGATAAGCTAGAAGAAATCATAAAGAAAGCACTGCAACAAGAAATCAAACAAGGTTCGGTTGAAGTTGATAACCTCGGTCAACAATTGGTTATCCGGATTCAAGAAAAAGGTGCGTTCCCTGAAGGCTCAGCATTTTTACAACCCAAATTTAGACCTTTGGTTCGCCAGGTCGCTGATTTAGTCAAGGACATTCCTGGTCAAGTTCGCGTATCTGGGCATACTGATAACTTACCATTGGATTCTGAGTTGTATCGCTCTAATTGGGATTTGTCTTCTCAGCGAGCTGTCTCCGTGGCTCAAGAAATGGAGAAAGTGAAAGGTTTCTCTCATCAGCGTTTGCGAGTCCTTGGCGTTGCAGACACTGAACCATTAGGACCAAATGACACTGAGCGACAGCGAGCACGTAACCGCCGCGTTGAAATTAGCATCATGCAAGGCGAGCCTGTATACACCGATGAAGTATCGGCAGAGGGGCAATAACATGTCGAGCTAACAGAGATAGCAACATCGGTTAGCTCGAAAAGGCAAGTTAGTGTACATCAGCGAAATCGACTAAGCTCATCGTCATTTCATAAAGCCTAGGTTTGTATTTACCTAGGCTTTTTATTGCTTAGAAATGTAACACTAACCATGCTTCATTAAATAAGAAAGAGGTTATAACGAAGAAAAGGCGAGAGAGGAAACTGCGCCTACTATGACAAACGAGAGGTGAGTTGGGGAACCAACTACCTCTCGTTGAAGATGCCTATGATTGTTATCGATGTTTGACTTGAGAATCAGTCTCGATAGTAATGGCGAGATTAACCAAACTTCACTCGAATCGTCGACATGACGGCCGTATCATTGATATCGCCGTCGGCGTAGCCGCTCTGAGTTCAAAGGTAGTGCCAGGTTTAAATTCGTAGACAGCATTTAAATCATAAAACGTTGATTTGATTCCATCACGGAAGATGTCTGCGTTATACGTATCCATATCCATGTGGCCGACCGCGAATGTCAACTTTAATTTTTCGATTGGGGTCCAGTTACCGCGCATTCCAAATAACACACCATCTTTACCGCCATTCCCGTTGTAGTTACCAAATCCACCAAAGAATTCTGATCGAACCGGGTTGATGTCATTTCTAGGGTCGCTGTTGATAAGCATGGAGTAACTGTCCCAACCACGGCCAACTAAGCCACCGTCGCCCATTGCAGCAACTTGAGCTTGCAGTTGAAAACTGTTAACAATTTGGTAGCCACCTTCAACAAATCCTGACCAACTATTGTTCCCCCAAAAATAAATAGGAAGATCTTTATTCGCATCAGAAAGGATAATATTGGCTGCACCTTTTACCGAGAAATCACCAATGGTTTTGCTAAAGTATGGAGAAATATTATAGAAATAATGAGTATAGTAAGGGTTCGACACTTCGTTCATGAAGTCTGTTGCTTCAGAACCATCGAAATAAGCGGCTAAAATACCCCAGTCTAAGCCTTATAGTTACCAATAGCGGCTAAAGAATACATACTTAGGTCGCCGGTAAACTCTTTGCTTCCCGCTGAGGCGGTCGAAAAGTCTTCCGCAAAACGTAAATCATAAATACCTAAGAATCCTACGTAACCACTATCTAGCATCATAGTTTTCATCGCTAGTATACGGTCACGACGGTCATCGGTAATATTAAAACATAACCCAGTTTGCTTCTTGTCGGCCAACTCTAAATAACCAAGAATTAATACCGCTATATTCAAGATAGGCCTCGTCTAACGATAAAGAATCGTTATTGATACCATCATTATAATTTGTTCCTGAGCCACCAGAATGACGTCTATCACCAGCCCAGTTATAGAAGCCTAAAAATCGAGTTTTAATTGCCCAACCAGTTTCGTCATACATGTTTATACCAAGACGAACCGTGTTAGCGCGCCGCTTTTATCTTCAGGCAGAACTAATGGGTTATTATCTTCACCATTGTTTAAATGATAGCCTTTTACAGCAGCATCTGCGTTAAATTCTAGTTTTCCGATACCATCAAAATTAAAGGTAGCTGCTTGAGCTGACATTCCGAACAAGGCTAACGAACACATTAGCGCTGAACGTGATAAGMCAAACCGGTTAACAACCATTTTAACCACTCCATTGTTGTTTTATTGCTTGAATTTTGTCTGATTCATTATGATTGCTATATATCCAGGTGACCTCAATATGCGTAATTCAGTGAGAGTGACTGGGTATAATGCTATTACACACGTTATGAAACCATGATAATATCAGCTTTGTAATTCATCATTCCTGCTTATCAATAGGTGTCGATAACATCTGGATAATATATGAATAATGGAAAATTTATTATCTCGATTTACAGAATTCTGTTTTTCATTTTGTGCATAATCCGGTTTCTAATTAGTGATTAAACTAACATTCCTTCACTAGGCTATCTATTAGTATCACCGCAATTGATTAAGTAATTAGGAATGAAAATGTATAACAAGGTAACATTAAGCAATAGTGAGTCGATTGCGTATATTGATCGAGGTCAGGGAACAACATTGCTATTACTTCACGGCAATATGACATCTTCGAAGCATTTGGAGCAATTTATTAACACTCTGCCTAATAATATTCGAGTTATTGCCCCTGATATGCGTGGATTTGGCTTGTCGTCATACCGTAAGCCGATTGATTCACTTAGTGAACTTTCAAGTGATATTAATGAATTAATGCAACTGCTTAATATCGATAGTTTTGCTGTTGCCGGATGGTCAATGGGTGGCGGTGTTGCGATGCAAATGGCATGTGATTATCCTGAGAAAATTACCCACCTGATACTCATTAGTAGCATTGGTACTGCGGGCTATCCATTAAGATCCAATTTTGGTCAAGGTGAGCTGCTCACAAGCAAAGAAATGATCTGTCAAGATGCAGCTATTTCTGCGGTTGTTTCTGCTTTTAAGCATAAAGATAAAGCCTTTGTAAAACAGCTTTGGGATACGGTCGTTTATAACCATAAAAAACCGGAAGAACCTTACTATTCGCAACTCATCGATGATGTCCTCACTCAAGTGAATATTGATGATGTGTATTATGCGCTCTCGAGGTTTAATATTTCTAATACGACAAATGGTATTGTAGATGGTAATAATTTACTAACGAAATTGAAGGCTCCTACATTAATTGTTCATGGCGAGTCTGATTTAGTTATTCCTTTGGTGACCGCTCAACAGACCTATGAAGAACTAACCACATTAGGTATAAGTGTAGATATTCATGAGTGCTCTAATTCAGGACACTCGCTCTTTATTGATCAACCAGAATATCTTTGTAAGAAAGTATCAGATTTTTTGATAGGTTAATTTAATAATATTTTTATTTATATCTCTCTAGGGAAATAGTTCAAGGAAATAATAAATGAATAAGCCAACTATCGCTACCTTATCGTCGCTGTTTTTATTTGGGTTATTATCAGGCTGTGCACAACAGCAGACTTACCCTTTACCTGAAATGCAAGCACTGTCGGTCGAGCAACAATGTACTCAGAGCTTTTGGCTCGACTGTGTCAATTATCCTTTTCCAGTCAAGTATGCCACTGTCCATGATGGCAAAGATATTG
>ASHK01000240.1 GCA_000695745.1 Vibrio madracius
CTTAGTTGCATTAAATAGCGTATTCCAAATTATCACGTATAGCTTCCTTGCTTGGTTATTCATTACGGTGTTGCCACCAAAATTTGGTTTCCAAGGGCAGGTCGTGGACATCTCAATGGGTGAGATCGCTGAAAGTGTGATGATTTATCTAGGTATTCCTTTCTTAGCTGGATTTTTAAGTCGCAAGATCTTAGTCGCGAAGAAAGGCGAGCAGTGGTACAACGAAACCTTTATTCCTAAGGTTTCACCAATAACGCTAATCGCACTACTGGCTACTATCGTACTGATGTTCAGCCTCAAAGGTGAGATGATCGTTGAATTGCCGATGCAAGTGGTACGTGTGGCAATTCCACTTACTATTTACTTCTTTATGATGTTCTTCGTGAGTTTCTTTGTTGCTAAGAAAATGGGGGTTCCTTTTGATAAGAATGCCTCTATTGCTTACACCGCGACGGGGAATAACTTTGAACTGGCTATTGCTGTGGCAATTGCTGTATTTGGTTTGAATTCGCCGGAAGCGTTTGCTGGGGTGATTGGTCCTTTGATTGAGGTGCCAGTATTGATCGCGTTGGTGAACTTCACGCTTAAAATGAAAAAACGTTACTAGTTCTGAGATGAAAGCGCAAAGCTGAGCATTAGGCTCAGCTTTTTTACAGCAGTACTTTGGGCTTTTTGGTGCGTTTATCGTGCTTGCTCTGGTACATGGCAAGGTCGGCTTTTTTCAAAGTAATTCTTAAACTGGACTGAAATGATGCATAGCCAAGACTGTGGCAAAGCTCTGGGTAGCCTTTAAAATCTTCCATAAATACTTGTTGTAGTTTTTCCAGTGCTTGGTGGAGCATTGCTTCCTCTTCATAATGAGTCAGCACTACAAATTCGTCGCCACCATAGCGAACAATCACATCTTGTTCTGAAAAACTGCGTCGTAAACATCGAGCGAATCGAAGTAGCACCAAATCACCCTCACTGTGGCCACGGTTATCATTGATCTGTTTGAAGTTATCAAGGTCAATGACGATACAAAACCCCTTGTTCCAGCGAATAGAACTTAAGTAGGTTAGATTTCGTAATTTAGTTAATGGGTCAGTATAGGCTTTGTTTTCAAAAAATTTGGCTTCCTGATGCAGTTCAGAAACATCAAAGCTGGTGGTGTAGATAAAAGATTCGCCTTCAATATCAACCTTAAATTTTAGAACGTTATAGTAGAACGTCTCGTGTAGGCTCTGAAACTTAACAATTTTAGGAACGCATTGACCAGACTCGATGTAATCAATACTGGCGTCATGACACTCTTGAAGCATACTCGCTAAGTTTTTAGGAACGATTTGCGCCAGTGCACTTGCTGTCATCCCTATTGGATTAACATCGGTAAATTGTCGCAGCCAGACAGTGAATTTGTCATTTATGTACACATACTCTTGGGATGAATTTCTAATCGACAGAAACCCAGGGAAATGGCGAAATAGTTCATTCGCTTGGTGATATGTCAAATCTGTCACTGCTAAAATCTCACTCAAGTAAGTCCGATCTTCCTACAGCTGAAAAGCGGCCGATGTAGTTATCGTTTTTTTCAGCCGTTTCTAGCACGCTGCTAACATAAGAACTGTGATGCGTATCTTCTTGTTGATAGTTATTGTAAAAGAATGACTTAGTTCTCATTGCTGAGACAGTTTTCACCACAGAAAAGCAGCCTAAGCTGCTTTAGAACCGGAAGTAACACATACTAGATTGATAGGGAGTTGTGACGTTTGAGGTAGTGTTTAGCGGCATCAGTGCCATATAACGAGCTAGGGATTTGTGAGGAACCGTGGTGAGATCGACGACGATCAAACCATCTAATGCATCATTGAAATTGGCATCGACGTTAAAACACACCAATTTGCCGTTTAAATTTAAGTACTGCCTTAACAATACTGGTACGCCTTTCCCTGTATCTAATCTTGAGATAACGCGTGATAAAAGTTGAACATCAGCCAGAGCGCTCAGCGATTGGGGGCACCATTGTTTGTGATGGTTTTGTTTGGGAGGATTCGACGCACTGACATGTCGTGCACTTTCATTATCATAATGATGTAATGTCATTGTGTCGGTGAGGAGCTGACGAGCCATATCGCTGTAGTCATTACTAATGCTCACTGGACCAAATAGGTGAGTATAGTTTGGATGTCGGCGTATAAATTCAGCAATGCCTTTCCAGAGTAGTAGCAAGGCACCCATGCTCTTTTGATATTCTTCGGCAATAACACTGCGCCCCATTTCAATGGATCTACCCATAGTATCCAAGAATGACTGTTCGAAATTAAATAGAGTTCGTGAGTATAAGGCACGTAGATCATTTTGCTTTATGAGCTGATCAACTAAACCAAGCCGATAAGCACCGACTAATTTTTGTTTCTCTTTATCCCAAACGAATAGGTGCTGATAACTCTGATCAAATTGATCGATGTCCAAAGGCTGCCCGGTTCCTTCACCAACACGTCTAAAATTGATTTCGCGGATTCGGCCAATTTCGCGCATCACCGCAGGAATGTGGTCCATAGTGGTACAGTAAACCTCAAACTCGCCGCTAGTGAGAAGTAAGTGTTCTTCGGGGAGCAACTCAATGTCCTCAAGCAGTTCGCTAAGGTGCGTTTCTGAGGCAATAGTTTGCTCTATCTGCTGTTGAGACGAGGAGAGAGCGTTTTTGTTTGGATGCGAATGGTTGAGCAAATAAGTATTGAGACGCAAGTAAAGAACCAATTGCTGGCTGTCCAATGAACTCACTTCGCTAAATTTGATGTTGTTACCGATTGAAATTGGTATAGCGGACTTCTTTTTGTTGAGAAGCTCGCGGCCGAGCATTGCCGTCCTCAGTATGGGGTGAACTTTTCCTGCTAGGTAGAAAGGTCGAGAGTTAACACCGCCGATATGCACGGGAACTGTCGTCGCCTGGTTTTTTTTGATTAAGCTGCTTACAGAACGGCTCCATTGTTTGTCCTCTAATTGCAGCGATTTTTTATTAACCAGTTGAGATACTTCGCCAGCCGGAAACACAAGAAGCAGACCATCACGCTCTAAATGATGATTGGCTTGTCGGAATGCTCTGGAATTTGCTTGATGTGCGTTGGCTCCGTTGAATACGTCGACGCCGATAAACAGTGGTTCCAATTCAGGAACCAGTTTAAGAAATTCGTTAGCGAGAATCTTCACGTCTTTGCGAATCTCAAGTAGCACCTGTGCCAAAATGACGCCTTCGACGCAGCCAAGAGGGTGGTTCGCGACAACGACGGTTGCTCCAGTTTTTGGTATCGTCTCACTGTTGCCCGAGACAATGTGATAATCGATCTCCAAAACATCCAAAGTGAAACGTAAGAAAGACTCGGTATCACAGCCTGCTGGACGTTGAGCGTACAGTCTGTCTAATGTTGATAGCCCTGTAGCCCATTCAGTTACATTTTCTGCTAAGCCTAATGGAGATTTGCGTGGTAGACGAAAAGGACTTGTGTTTGCCATAACACCCTCTAACCATAAACCAAATTAATGTTGTTAAAAGGGTATGTTGTCGAGATGTCAAAATGGCGAACAACAGATGGCTAATGAGTGACGTATTGATGTCAAAACCATGACATCAGCGAGATGCTTTGTGATTGACATATGAGAGGAAAAAAAGCCCAGCTAGGGAGGCGCTGGGCTTGGTCTTTATCAATTAGAATGTCGCGTTGACTGATAACTTGAAGCGGCGTTCGTTACCGTAGTGAACATCATTAATCACACCTGTCGGGGTTCCGCCTTTCGGAGTGTATTCACCACCGCCGCCTGTGCCAGCGACGTATTCTGTATCAAATAAGTTTTCGATATTGAATCGGAAATCCCAAACGACATAATCGCTCTTGATTTTGTGCGATGCACCCGCATCAAAGCGAACATAACCATCGAGCTTAAGTGTGTTTGCATTGTCTGCCCAACGCTCACCTTGGTAGAACATACCAAGGTTAAATGCTGTTGATTCAGTCATTGCGTAGCGAGTCCAAGCAGAACCGCTCCACTCAGGAACGTTAGCTGGACGTTTATCTTGGTATGTATCGTGTTTGTCGAAGTTAGCATCTAGATACATACCCGTTGCCATCACAAACCATTTGTCAGCAATTTGACCTTGTGCACCAGCTTCTACACCTTGGTGGCGCTGAGTACCGTTTTGTGTCGTGATTCCATTTTCTTTGATACTGATGTTCTTTTTCTCAATATCGAATATAGCACCAGTAAGCAGTAGGCGATTGTCCATTAGCTCCCATTTTGTGCCAACTCGTACTGACGGCTTTTCTCAGGTACACGTTCGGTAATAGAGTTGTCATCATTCACCACGTTAGAGACTGGGTTGAAGCTCTCAGAATAGTTGGCGTAGATGCTACCATTATAGCTTGGATGGAAAATCAAGCCTGCCTTTGGAGAGAAGGATTGACTGTCATTTGCACCGCTTACAACTTCATCTTTTGAGTTGGTACCATCGGCAAAGTACATGTCATATCGACCACCAACGAGTGCTTGCCACTGGTCATTGAAAGTGATCAAATCTTGAGCATAAAAACCGTAGAAGTGATTGTTGCTCTCATAAGTAGACGTGGCATTGTTATAGTCTAGCCCAGGGTTTGCAGGGTTTTCACCAGGCTGCACACTAATGGAACTGCCTTTTACTCGCTGTTGAGCATAGTCATAGAACTGACCATTGGTACCAATTAAGACTTGGTGGTCCGTATTAAGCGCAGTGAAGTTACCATGAAGATCGGCATGGAAAGCTTGGGTTTTCCAATGATCATGACGATCAAAAGGACTCATAGTGTAACTGCCATCAGCTATTGTGTTGGAATTTGGCGTTGGCATTGAGTCATAACGGTGACGCTTCATGTCTTGCAAGTTGTAGCTAAGTTTGGCTTCCCATTGGCTGTTAATATACAGATTTAGGTCGGCACCAAAATTCTCAACATCATTGTTGATGAATGACCAATGAGCATCTCTGATCGTCTCTTGATCGCCAATTCGGTTGCCATTGAGATCCAACCAAGAACCTGAGTCGATTGGTGCACTGTCTTGTGTTTTTTCATAGTTGAATGACAATAGACCCCAATCGTAGAGGTCGGCTTCGATCACACCGTAGCCTAGGAAACGGTCTCGCTCTCTTTTATCACCAGTTGCATATTTGCGGTTCTCAACACTATCTTGTTTAA
>ASHK01000241.1 GCA_000695745.1 Vibrio madracius
AGATGCCGCTTAAAACGAGCATTTCGCCGTGACCTGCTTTATTCAGCATTTTGAACATAAGGGGACGAAGTAACGGCAGAGCAAATAACCCTAACGCGTACCACTCTGGAAATTTGCCCGTCGATGCCGTTAAGAAAATGACGGCAAATATATCCTGCATGACCAGAATACCAATGGCGAGCGTGCCGTAGGTAGCGTTCATTTCGCCTTTTTCTTGCAAGGTTTTTACGGCAAAAACGGTACTTGAGAACGATAGAGCAAAGCCTAAAAGAATCAGTTGCTCGACCTCTAGAGTAGCTAGGCTCGAAACACCAAGAATTTTTAGACCAAGTAATAAGACCGCAAACAAAAGTGTTGAAAGCAAATTGTGAATCGTTGCGCCGGCCCAAATTTCTTTGGATAACAGGTCTTAATATCGAGCTTCAAGCCAATGGTAAACAGCAATAGCGTTACACCAAGATCTGCAAGGGTAGTAATAGTCTCCGTTGACTCAAAACCAAAGTGGTGCAGAAGAAACCCGGCAAGCAGAAAACCTACCAAGGGCGGAAGTTGACATTTCAAGGCGAGAAATCCCGCAATGAAGGCGACAGTTATAAGGATCAGTTCCATAGTATTTTTTATTATCTGAAGACAAAAAGACCACACAGAGGTGTGGTCATATATTCTACATAAATTATGTAAGGGTTTGTTTGTTATTTAGGAACAAATTCTCAATCTTCGAGTAGTTTTTGTAACAAAACCCCATTTAACATGGCACGTTTGATCATTGCAAAAGCGCCCATGGTTGGTTGCTTGTCGATTTCTGAAGCGACAATCGGTAAATCTGTATGGAATGTCGTTAATGACTGATTCTCTACATTACGGCGGATGGCAGGGAAAACAATCTCTTTTGCCATTGTAATGTCACCTGCAATAACGATTTTTTGTGGGTTGAACAAGTTGATGGTGATCGCGATGGCTTTGCCAAGCTGATTGCCTACACGAACTAAACTCTGTTTTGCTAACTCGTCGCCGTTTAATGCATGTGAACAAACATCTTCGATAGTGATGCGTTCTTTCAAAGCAAGCGTTGACTCATAACCTTGCTCAATCAGTTTTTTCACGCGTTTGACAATAGCTGGGTTCGCGGCAACGGTTTCTAGGCAGCCAAAATTACCACACTGACATTGCTCGCCAAGAGGATCAATTTGAATATGGCCAATTTCGCCTACGTTGCGGTTGTGCCCTAAGAATACTTGACCATTGACGATAATACCTGCGCCTGTCCCACGGTGGACACTGACGAGTATCGAATCTTGACAGTCTCGGCTTGCACCAAAGTAGTGTTCTGCCAGTGCTAAGCCACGAATGTCGTTACCGACGAAACACTCGACTTTGAACTGAGCACGGATCAGTTCAGCGAGCTCAAGTTTATCGATATCAGTATTTGGCATGTACTCGACAACACCAGTCGTCGGGTTAACTAACCCCGGTAAAGTAATACCAATTGCAATAAGTTGTTCGATTTTAGGACTGTGTTCTTTAAGGAACTCTCGAAGTGAAAGGACGAGACCTTCACTCAGTTCGCCTTGATCGGCATAGTAGAAGTCGTTGTGGGAAAACGCTAACTCGCGACCACCGAGGTCATAAAGAGAGAACTGGACATAGTCTCGTCCAAGACGCACAGCGACGGAGTGGAAAGGTTCGACAGCAGTGGTTAGGGAGATCGCTCTGCGTCCCCCGGTTGAAGCTTGTTGGGCGACCTCTTTAATGAGGCCGCGTTCCAATAATTGGCGGGTAATCTTGGTAACGCTCGCTGGAGCCAATTGGCTTACATCAGCAACTTGAATGCGAGAAATAGGCCCTTGTTGGTCTATTAAGCGGTACACCGCTGCACTGTTAAGTTGTTTTACTAAATCTACGTTACCTATTTGTCCGCCATTCATGCTTAATTTTGCTCGTATTGTCCGTTAACAATTGTGCTTGGACATTATAATCTCTATCGAATACGGTCAAGTTAGCAATCATGCCTTTCTTAATGCGACCTAGCTTGTCTTCAATACCCATTGCTTTTGCTGGGTAAAGTGTTGCCATTCGTAGAGCTTCATCCAAAGCAATACCAGCGTGCTCAACTGTGTTTTGAACCGCTTCAATCATCGTAAGTGCGCTACCGCCCAATGTGCCGTTCTCATCCACACACTTACCATCCTGTAATATACTTTCTTACCGACAAAAATAAAGTAATCCATGTCAGCGCCCGCCGGAGCTGTGGCGTCCGTCACTAATACTAACTTTTCACCTTTCACTTTGTGCGCGATGCGAATGTTTGCGTAGTCCACATGGAACCCGTCAGCAATGATACCCGCGTAGACATCAGGTGTATCGTAGATAGCACCCACAACGCCCGGCTCGCGACCTGTCATTGGTGTCATGGCATTGAATAAATGCGTTGCAAACGTAATACCAGATTCAAAACCTTTGCGGGCTTCTTCGTAAGTCGCGTTTGTATGTCCAATAGACACTACAATACCTGCTTTACGTAGCTTTTCGATATGCTCTGGTGCGTTTTGTTCCGGAGCGAGCGTTACTTTTGCGACGAGGTCGCGATTTTCACAGATAAGGTCAATCATTGCATCGTCAGATTGACGGATATAGTCAGGGCTATGAATGCCTTTTTTGCAACGTTTAAATAAGGACCTTCCAAGTGCAAACCAAGCGAGTGGTTCTGGTACTGGTTGTGATAGTCACGAGCCGCAGCTAATGCTTGACGCATGTTGTCATCAGAGGAAGTAATGAGCGTAGGTAAGAAGCTTGTACAACCTGACTTGAGATTGGCCTTATGCATCGTATGAATAGTCTCAGCGGTGATTTCATCGTTAAACATCACACCGCCACAGCCGTTTAGCTGTAAATCGATAAAGCCAGGGCTAAGGTTCGCGCCGTTCAAATCAACCGACTCTATGTCGCTTGGAAGCTCTGCGATTGGCAGAACTGATTCGATTTGGTCACCGTTGATAAGCACTGCGTGATTGGTTAGAACGTCACTACCCGTGAAGATCTTACAGTTAGTTAATGCATACATAGTTAGCGAATCCTTGTGTTGTATTCTCTTTAGCTCATTGCCGTGATCGAAATAAGGTAGATTCGACTTAGTTTTCTGCCTGTAGCAATGAGGCGGATTTAGTAGTCAGCAAGTTTCAATTAGATAAAATAATCAAAGTAACTTAATGATAATGAGAGGGTTATTGTTATTTTTGGTGTAATTGCTGTGTTGGAAAAGTTGATTCCAATCGCAAAATAATCGCTACTTAGTGCAACTCTCTCAGGCAAAATCCTACTTAGATTTTGCTATTTTTTCGTATGATAAAATAAGTTTTATGATCTCGCTAGCAAAAAGCCTCAATTTTGATAAAAACTGGTGATTATGATCACAAATGGTGAGGTTTTAATTTGCGGAGCAAAATTAATTTCATAAACTGAAGAGGACTAAATTGAACGGCTAAAATAAGTCGTCCAACAAAATTCAAATCCTATAGGGGGAACTTAAGGTGAATATGCTAGGATATGCACAGAAGCTAGGTAAAGCGTTAATGCTACCTATCGCAACGCTTCCGATAGCGGCGCTTCTACTACGTTTGGGTCAAGGCGACCTTTTAGACATTCCATTTATGGCGCAAGCTGGTGGAGCGATTTTCGGTCAACTACCTTTGCTATTCGGTCTAGGTATTGCGATTGGTCTTTCTAAAGATGGCAACGGTGCTGCAGGTCTTGCAGGTGCTGTTGCTTACTTCGTTTTAACGGCGACAGCAACAACAATCAATGCTGACGTTAACATGTCATTCTTCGGTGGTATCTTCGCAGGTATCATTGCTGGTCACTCTTACAATGCATTCCATGCGACTCGTCTTCCAGAATGGTTGGCGTTCTTCGCAGGTAAGCGTTTAGTACCTATCATGGCTGGTCTATTTGCTCTAGTAGCAGGTGCGATCTCAGGCGTGGTTTGGCCTAGCATCCAAGGTGGTCTTGACGCTCTAGCACACGCGGTATCAACGTCTGGCGCAATCGGTCAGTTTGTTTACGGTACGCTTAACCGTGCACTTATCCCTGTAGGTCTTCACCACGTTCTTAACTCGTACTTCTGGTTCGGTATGGGTACGTGTCAAGAAGTTCTAGTTACTGGTGCACAAGCGGCTGGTCAAGCGCTTCCTGCTCTACAACAGCTTTGTGTAGACCCAGCTCTTGCGAAAACTCTAGTTGCTGGTCAAACTCACACATTCGAGTTTGCTAACGCTGTTACTCCAGAAATCACAGCAACAGTGAAAGAAGTGACTGACGTTGTGAAAAGTGGTGACCTTCACCGTTTCTTCGGCGGCGATAAGAGCGCTGGTGTATTCATGAACGGTTTCTACCCTATCATGATGTTTGGTCTACCAGGTGCGGCATTTGCAATGTACCTAGCGGCACCTGTTGAAAAACGCAGCCAAGTTGGTGGTGCACTATTCTCTGTTGCATTCTGTTCATTCCTAACAGGTATCACAGAGCCACTAGAGTTCATGTTCGTGTTCCTTGCACCTGCGCTATATGCAATGCACGCAGTATTTACTGGTCTAGCACTGGTTGTTGCTAACATGTTCGGTACACTACACGGCTTCGGCTTCTCTGCAGGTCTAATCGACTTCGTACTAAACTGGGGTCTAGCGACAAAACCATTCACGCTACTAATAATCGGCCTATGTTTTAGTGCTCTATACTTCTTCACATTCAGCTTCGCAATCCGCGCGTTCAACTTGAAGTCGCCAGGTCGTGAAGATGACGATGTAGAAGTAGAAGTTGATGCAGACGTGAAAAATGGTGACCTAGCTCGCCAATACCTAAAAGCACTAGGTGGTCACGATAACCTAACGTCAATCGATGCTTGTATTACTCGTCTACGTTTGACTCTAAAAGACCGCTCTGTTGCTGATGAAGCAGTACTTAAAAAGCTGGGCGCTAAAGGTGTGGTGAAACTAGGTGAAAACAACCTACAAGTAATCCTTGGTCCTCTAGCAGAAATCATCGCTGGTGAAATGAAGTCTATCGGTGCTGGTGAAGACCTAACTGAAGTGAAACTTCCATAGTTTAGTCACTCATTGATTTCTATAGTAAAGCCTCTCAGTTGAGAGGTTTTTTTGTGTTTAGTGTTCGATGCTTTTTCACTGTTCAGGTTTCGGTACTAAAATAATCACGTGAAAATGCGAGTTCTTGTTGAGGTTTCGCAAGGAATTGTGGATCATTAGCGTTTATATATCTGACAATACTTAAAACATAGAGGTGTTATAGATGAGTGAAGCTGAGGCTCGTCCATCGAACTTTATTCGCCAAATCATTGATAAAGATTTAGCGGATGGCAAGCATACTAGCGTGCATACTCGTTTTCCGCCGGAGCCAAATGGTTACCTGCATATCGGTCACGCTAAATCTATTTGTTTAAACTTCGGTATTGCTCAGGACTATCAGGGACAATGTAACCTTCGTTTTGATGATACAAACCCTGAAAAAGAAGACGTTGAATACGTTGAGTCGATTAAGAATGATGTAAGCTGGTTAGGCTTTGAATGGTCGGGTGACGTTTGTTACTCATCTAACTATTTCGATAAGCTTTACGAGTATGCGGTTGAATTAATTAATAAAGGCTTAGCGTATGTTGACGAGCTAAGTCCAGAGCAGATTCGCGAGTATCGTGGAACGCTGACTGCACCAGGTCAACCGAGTCCTTATCGTGACCGTCCAGTTGAAGAAAACTTGGCGCTGTTC
>ASHK01000242.1 GCA_000695745.1 Vibrio madracius
GAGTAGCCTAATCAATGTGGAAATTGGTGCGCTTGTCGCAAACGAAAGTCCTATTAAGAGTTGGGAGCAGGTATTCGAAAACCCATGTGTATTTTTTGAAATTCGTGGTTGGAATGAAACGAATCATAGGCTTATTAAACAAATGGCGAAATACGATTTGTCATTTGACTATCAGGTTAAGTTAGATAACTTGGGCGTTGCTTTGTCTATGATTAAGAAAGAGAATTACTCGGTTGTGTTTTCAAAGCACTTAGTACCAGAACATGGTTTTAGATTTGTGCCATTTCCAGACTATATGCAAACGTTCACGCCTGTTGTGACATGTATGAAACAGAGTAATAGACAGAATCCTTTGCATCGAAAACTGCACGAGATCATCAAAAGCGTTGTGGATAAAAAAGGAGAGGGGTAGTCCTCTCCTTATTGATAAGTTTAGCTCACCAAAGCGGTTTTTTTGTTCTCATGAACATCGTGCGAATTGATCAATTCGACAATGGAGTTTGCTTCGTATTTGTCGAGAATTCGTGACTTATAAGTACTGATAGTTTTGGCACTTAACGATAGGAATTCTGAGATTTGTTTATTGGTGTAGCCTTTCTTTAGGTAGTTGAATACAACTGTTTCTCTTTGAGAAAGCACGATATTTCTACTTCTCTCTTTGTAGTCTGTCTTAAAGAGGTTGTAGCCGCGCATCACACCACTGATGGCGTCGCGTATCAGTGGGCTGTCTTCTGACTTACTAATGTAACCGTTAACGCCTAGTTTATAAGCTGTTTCAGAGTAAACAGGGTAACCGTAACTTGACACAAAGATAGCTTTACCATCATAACCACAAGCATAAGCTCGACGCATGAACTCAAATCCATCCGCTTCCGCAAGGTTAACATCCAGAACAATCAGTTCGATGTTGCCATTTTTTACTAGGTTCAAAGCTGTTTGAATATTGCCTGTCTGATGAACCAAATCGATATCATCAATGCTAGACACGATCTGAGCTAGTGCTTCCCTAACTAGCGGGTAGTTATCAACGATGAGGCAGTCTTTCGTGTTTGGATAGAACATTCACTTTACCTTGCTATACAAATGATTGCGAAACGGGAATCGGAAAGGATCGCTGTCACTTGACATTTAAGCCTAAATTTTAAGATTTATTTTTAGTGTCGAATTAACGATGTCTGAAAGTATAGAAAACAATGCACTGAAAGTGTGGAATGATATAAATTCCAAATAGGAATAATGTCAGAATTATGGAATTGTATAATAAAAACAATAAGTAACGTTTGTTTGCAAACTGTTTCTTATCGATATGATAAAAATTATAAGTTGACCATTGCTGTGTTTTTCAATTTTTCAATGAAAAGTCAAAGGACATTAGTAGCATATAGAAAACAAGTTTTATCTTACTAATCATGATCTTATTTCTACGATTTCTTATTACGAGGTTAATGTAGGATATTTACAATAAAATGTGATGCACATCTTGTTTTTGACTGTTTTAGGTATATAATTACACCGAAAAGTAATTAAATTACACTATTCCTGTTGGAGAAAACACATGGGTTATGAACTAGGTGCTGCATACATTGGTCAACTTGCTGCTAAGAAAATGATCGACGAAATGTTATATGGTAAACCGCAGCCTAAAAAAGTGTCTTTCATCAAGCGAATGATGAAAAAACTAGCGAAATAATAGATTGTTTACAAAAAGCCGCGACCAAGTCGCGGGCTTTTTGATATTTGGCAAGTTGTAGATAATTAAGAGACGTGTTTCTCTCCGAATTCCAAAACATTATCAGGTGTATTACCCAAATCATGGCGGCTTAGCCACTTTTCTAGGCTATCGGCACCACCAATGTATTCTCCTTCGAGCCATATCTGAGGTACGGTTACTGGTGTTTTCAGACCGATGTGTGCTTTCACTTCAGGAATCATTCTATACAAGGCGGCACTGTCTTTTTACTACGTCTGCATAGGTGTATGGGATACCGGCATCATCTGAGCATTTTTTGGCTTTGACACAATAGGGACAGGTTGCCTTACCGTAGACAATATTTCCTGACAATGTGTCACGTTTGGTCCACTCTTGGATGACAGATTGTACCAATACACCTCGGTTTAAGGCTTCACCTTGACTGATAACTTTACCTTCAACCATCAAAATCGGAGCATGCCAAACTCCTTTCTGTAACGGTTCCCACCAATGTGATAACCAATCTTTGACTTCTAATTCGATGGGGATACCGTTCAACTCATTAGCGAAGGTATCATTGAGAATATCTTTGGTCAGTGTACATTCGCCACAAGGAATGTTGACTTTAAATGGTCCCCAGCTTCCAGCCCAACGATAAAGGGTGATTTTGATAGGTTCTGCCATCGTGTTTGCCTCTTTAAGATTCCGTTTAACAATAAGAACCGCTAACTCAGAGTTTTATTTCACGGTCGGCATACTTTTTCGCTTTCTTGTTTCCCACTGAGTAATAAACGCCACCGATGCGATAATTATAGCCGCTCCTAACCATAACCGTCCTGGAGGAGCCCATCCAAAAACGAGC
>ASHK01000243.1 GCA_000695745.1 Vibrio madracius
CTAGTGTATCTTTGTGCAAGGTAACCAATCTCGATACTTTGTCCTGTTCCACGGCTTCTTTAGCAAGAAGCTGTAGCTCTTTTAAATTGTCATGAGCGTAGAACTTACGCTGAGCTTGGACATCATTAATCGCGATCGGGTTCCAAAATTGCGTCACAGGAATATCAAGCCCTGAGTGGCGTTTTGTCCCCATTCCGAATGCATGCATAAAGCGGCGAAATGCAATATAAATATCCAAATCGTTGCCACCCACCAGCTGACCCGTATGAGCAATAAGCGACGATTCTCTATCGGCTTTACCTACCAACTTGGGCCCATTTGAATGAACGAACAGTCTGTCGTACCCCCGCCGATATCTACCACCAAGACATTTTTGTCTTCGGTTAGTGATGACTCATATTCAAGCCCTGCGGCAACCGGTTCGAATTGAAACTCGACATCTTTAAACCCAGCACGCGTTGCCGCTCGAGATAAAATGCCTTCCGCCTGTCGGTTTGACGCATCACCGCCACGGCCTAGAAAATTGACTGGCCTGCCAATCACGGTTTGAGTGATACTTTGCCCCAAATGCGTTTCTGCATGACGTTTTACATTGCTCATCATGGCACACACCAAGTCTTCAAAAAACAGACAGTTGCATATCTCGAAGTCCCATAGCGCCTAAGAAAGACTTCGGCGACTTAATGTAATACACGTCTTTAGGATCTTCGAGGTATAAATCCAACGCAGCTTCGCCAAACAATACATCCGTTGGAACCACCTCAATCCCTTCTTCTCGATTGAGTTTTACCGCACGACGAAGCACTGCTTCTCCCACCTCATTAGAGGGCCGGATCTCCAAACAGCGGAACAAGTACTCGGAAACCGTCTCAGCCGTTGGTGCACAAAGTGTTGAGGAGATATAGCAGTTATCACCCACGAGCGGGATCTGCTCGATTGCATTGTTCACAAGATGAGCGACAGAACAGTTGGCCGTTCCGTAGTCAAAACCAATAGCCATGGATTACCTCAACATAAAAAAGGGCGGCAAAGAATAGCAACCTGACAATGAAGTTCAAGGGGCGCAACCTTAAACCCTATACCAGTAGACAGGTCAAAAAGAATTTTACGCTACACTGTAGACATCGTTTTTACAGTGTAAAGCACAGTAAAGGTTATGTGATGCACGAACCGCCCTTCATTCTCGAGCGTTTTAAACCCAAATATGCCAAAGATGTGGTGACGCTTTGGCGCCGGGCATTTGCGCAAGCATTGGGAATAGAGTCTATTCATTCAGAGGAGGCGCAACAATACTTCTTAACGAATATTTTGCCTCACAGTCATGATATTTGGGTGGTCCTTACCTTAGAATCTCAACGTCCCATCGCGTTTATGGCAATCGATCGGAAAGAAATTAACCAACTTTACGTCGCTCCTGAGTTTCAAAGAAAAGGCATCGGTCGGTTATTGGTCGAAGAAGCGCAATCTCGCAGTTTAGGAGAGTTGTCCTTGAGAACATTCCAGATCAACCAAAGTGCGTGCAACTTCTATCGCCGACTTGGTTTTAGCGAACACGCTGGTAATAGTGATAATGAAGAAGGACTAGAAGATCTGGTGTTTCGCTGGGTACAAGACGGTGAATAAGGTACGTCTTGCTAAGCTTTCACTTGAATAAACTTGCTGTAAGTACTGACCTTACCATTAATGTATTCAACTCCATCATGGATATTCTGCTCACAACTACCGACAATTTGATATTCCACGATGAATTCACCGCTGATCACTTTGATAAACAGTAACCCATTGATCACTTTCCATAAACCGGATAATGATCGCCCACCAAACATATCACGCTCAACCAAGCTACCATTGGAACGCAG
>ASHK01000244.1 GCA_000695745.1 Vibrio madracius
GCTCAGCTATTCTGTCGTGAGCATGGTGCTGCCAGTGCCTGTTGCCGTTGTTGTTACTATGGGCTTTAGCTTGTTGTTGACGGGGCTTTTCACGAGGATGGTCTGGCGGACATGGCTGACGGCATCGGCGGTGGAATGACTGTCGAGAAACGATTGCTTATCATGAAGGATAGCCGACTTGGTACCTATGGTGTCAGTACCCTAGTGATGGCATTACTGCTTAAATTTGTTGCTCTGGTTGAACTGGCTAATCACAGTCATTTTGTTGCGGCTATCATCCTGGCTTATGTCTTCAGTCGCGGCGTCGCCGCTTCTTTGATCTCAACAATGCCGTATGTGTCTGACCCTGAGGGCAGTAAAAGCAAGCCGCTAGCCAATCAACAGACCCCAAAAGAGCTGATTTTTCTTGCTGTGTGCGCGCTGATTCCCGCACTTTACTGGGGGGGACAAATCACCGTGACTTTAGTGATTTGGGCAGTGTTATTCCGAATAGGGTTTAAGCGCTGGCTCATGGCGAGATTGGGAGGGTTTACCGGTGATTGTCTGGGTGCAGCCCAACAACTTATGGAACTTTCGGTCTATCTCATCTTAATAGCATACATCGCGTAATAGGAGTGGAGGAGTGTCTGTAGAATTAATATTAGGTGGTGCTCGCTCTGGTAAATCAAGCTTTGCAGAACATCGAGTCGCTGAGTTAATAAACAATAGAGAGGGTCTGACCAAACATTATGTAGCAACCTCCGAAGCGATTGATGAAGAAATGAGCGCCCGTATTGCACATCACCGAAGTCAACGTGGCCTTGGCTGGCAAGAGTGGGAGTGCCCTCTGGAACTGGCAACGTTATTATCGACGTTCTCAAGGTCGGATATAGTACTTATTGACTGTCTAACTTTGTGGCTAAATAACCACATTTTCTATTTGGCTGACGACTGTGATGACCTGCGTTTGATGGAAGAGATTAACGTTTTGGTGAAGGCTTTAGACCAATGTCAAGCACGTGTGATAGTGGTGTCTAATGAGGTTGGCTTGGGCATTGTACCTATGGGGCAAGTGTCTCGCCTTTTTGTGGATAATGGTGGTCGTATGAATCAACAAATCGCAAAGATCGCAGAAAAAGTGGTGTTTGTCGCGGCGGGTTTGCCGTTGATTTTAAAGTAACGACAAAGAGAGTTAACAAAGGAACGTCATGCAGAATATTTTACTAATGCGTCACGGCAAGGTATCGGGAGCCCCCGCCTTGTATGGTGTTACTGATGTCGAAGTCGCTAAAAATGTTCATCTGGAGATTGTTTCTGCTTTAGTCGCAACCCAAATTGATATTCACACCATCTGCTCTTCTCCTCTTAGGCGCTGTGCCAAACTTGCGCGAATGGTAAGTCAAACGATGGGAATTGATGCCACTTATGTTGATGAATTGGCAGAAATGAACTTTGGCGCTTTTGATGGTGTCCCATTTGATAGTATGAGTAGAGAGGATTGGATGACTGTCGAGCCGTTTTGGGATGACCCAATGAATCATTGTTTTCCAAATGCAGAGCCTTTAGCTCAGTTTAGAGACCGCGTGCTTGCCTATTGGCAGCGCTTCCTAACGGAGCTAACAGAGCCTACTCAGACGACCTTAGTTGTTGCTCATGGGGGGGTGATTCGACTGATTTTGGCGGAAACTCTCGGTTTAGATTGGCGCAATCCAAAGCTCTACTCGACACTGGATATTGGCAACGCGTCCATTACTCATTTGCAGCTGAATGCCAAGTTCCCAGAGCATATAAAAGTAAAAACAGTGGGAGCCTCTCTCCATTCTTTTAAGTTATAACAGTACATTATGGCTACGAGCCTGATAGATGACTGTCAGAATCAGTTAATTAGCTATCGCGAAATCGTTGCAATACAAGTTTCGCGAAACACGACTACAAGGAAACACGTATGAACAAAGCCGTTTGGGATCTTTCGATAGCTTATCAAAATCTTGATGATCCAAAAGTAGAGCAAGACATTGCTTTGATTCAACGTTCTATTGAACTGTTGAATAATCACTGTGGCGAACGTCAGAATGTGTCAGCGATGCAAAATGCGATTCAAACCATGGAGGCGGCAGGTACTTTACTGGCGACAGTGAATACGTTAGCCAATTGCTATGCTTCTACCGATGCACAAAATACTCAAGCCAAACAGTTAATTGGGCGTATTGCTCAGTTAAACTCAGAACTAGAACAAGCGTTCACCCCGTACGAAAATACTTTGGCGTTGGCAGACGTGTCGTTTATTGAACAAGTTCTTGACCATGAGGATCCGTCTGTCTCAGGGCAAGGCTTTCAAATTGAACTATTGCAACGCAAAGCGGAGACTCAACTGAGCATTGAGGAAGAGCAACTGCTTTGTGCAGTGCAAGTGGATGGCGTGATGCGTGGGGTAGGTTATACGACAATATAACGGGCTCTCTTTCCATTGAAATCAAAACGGACTGTGGCTCGGAGACCGTCGGTTTTTCCACGGCGGCCAGCCTTTTGTATGGCGGTGAATTTGCAAAACAGCAAGCCGCGTGGGAGGGTATTCAATCTGCGATGAAGGCCAATGAAACGTCGTTTGCCGCCATTGTGAATGCGTTAGCAGGATGGCGACACAATGAAAGTAAGAAACGCTCTAAAGTGAAGCAAGAGCACTTCCTAGACCCTAGCTTGCGCGAGAATCGTATCCAGCGAGAAACACTGGATGCGATGATGTCCGCCGCTCATGAGCACAAAGCCGTAGGTCAAAAAGCGGCAAGCTGATGGCTCGTGTACATGGACTGGAGGCGATGACACCATGGAATCATCTGGCTGCCATGCCACCGTTAAACAGTGGAGAAGCGCAGGTCTATTCCTTTGAGGAAGGCATTGCTGTGATCAAAGCCGCGTTTGAACAGGTTGACGCATCCATGGCGGAGTTTGTTCAAACTATGGTGGATAATGGTTGGATTGACGCAGAGCCATCTAACAACCGTCGCTTAGGGGCATATTGTACTAAGCTGGCAGCAACGCGTACACCATTGGTGTTTATGACTTGGGGCGGAAGCCGTTCAGATTTGCTCACGTTGGCTCATGAACTCGGACACGCTTTCCATAATTGGGTAATGCGTGACTTGCCGTTGTGTCGCACTCACTATCCGATGACTTTGGCTGAAACAGCCTCAATTTTTGCAGAGAATATTGTTCGGGACTACATGCTCGAGCAGGCCCAAACTGCACAAGAGAAGCTCGAAATGCTGTGGGAAGAATTATCTTCTGCCTATGCTCTGACGATCAACATTCCAGTGCGCTATGAGTTCGAAAAGGCTTTCTATGAGGCCAGAGAGAACAATGAATTAGATGCCAAACAGTTGTGTGATCTAATGTCGAAGACCTGGCGTGATTGGTATGGTGACTCTATGTCAGGCACTGACCCATACTTCTGGGCGAGTAAGCTGCACTTCAGTATTTCTGAGCTGAGTTTTTATAATTATCCGTATTTATTCGGTTATCTGTTTAGTCAAGGCGTCTACGCTCAGCGCGCGACCAAAGGAGACGCATTCTTTCCGGACTATGTTGCTCTGCTAAGAGATACAGGTTCGTATTTGGCGGAAGAGGTGGTCTTGAAACACATGGGCAAAGATCTGACACAACCCTCGTTTTGGAATGAGGGAATGGCTAAGTTGTCAGTCAAAGTAGATGAATTTGAAACGCTACTCGATGGCCTGAAATCATAAATCGAACGAGCAACGCATGGAGTGACGCAATGGTTATGTTACTGCATGCGTAGTGCTCTC
>ASHK01000245.1 GCA_000695745.1 Vibrio madracius
CCGATATTGACGGTGCAGTGAATGCGCTGATGGGTGCAGCTTATGGTGCAGCTGGAGAGCGCTGCATGGCGATTTCGGTTGCCGTCGCTGTGGGTGATGAGACGGGCGATGCATTGGCTCGTCACCTTCAAGATAAGTTAGCCACGTTAAAAGTAGGACCCGGTTACGGTCAAGCGATTGAAAACGATATGGGACCTTTGATTACCAAAGAGCATAAGCAAAAAGTTTGCGGATACATTCAAAAGGGTCAGGAAGAGGGCGCGGCTTTACTTGTTGATGGCCGAGATCTAGAACTGGCTAAGTCCAGTGATGGCTTTTTCGTTGGTGGTACCTTGTTCGACCATGTGACCACCGACATGACTGTGTATCAAGAAGAAATATTCGGCCCAGTGCTTTGCATTGTTCGAGTCAAAACCTATCAAGAAGCCCTGCAAATCATAAACGACCATGAATATGGCAACGGCACGGCTATCTTTACTGCAGACGGTGATACCGCAAGAGATTTCTCCGCCAATGTTCAGATCGGTATGGTCGGAGTAAATGTGCCTATTCCAGTGCCAATGGCATTCCACAGTTTTGGCGGTTGGAAGCGTTCACTGTTTGGCCCTTTGCATATGCACGGTCCTGACGGCGTTCGATTCTTTACTCGAATGAAAACCATCACTACACGTTGGCCCGAATCAGATGTGAAAGTCGGTTCAAAGGACAGCACACAGACTCAAGCCGAATTCGTCATGCCAACTATGAAATAACGCATTGACGTGAGGAGGTGTGCGGTAGGTTTGCTTAAATTTGGGCAGCGAGTCAACAAGATAAACTGTCTATTTTTTGGATTGATTGGGTAGGCGAGCCTGTCCTCTTCATGTTTTTAAGCGCTCACTTTCTATGAGAAGTGAGCTTTGTTTAGTGACCATAAAAACAAGGAGAAGGCGATGAAAGCCAATCGCTTGATAAAGTCTCTTGAGACTTGGCGTCGCCCTGTTGTGAGCAGTGTATTAGCGGGACTATGCAGTACCTCGTTTATTGCCGCAGCAACTGCTGCACAAGGCCCTGGATTGGGTAACCTTACCTACGGATCATCAGAGGCGTTTACTCATGTATCGAGTCCACTCGTTGACGATACCACTAATTTTCTTCCCCCTGACTATCCCGGCAGAAAACACTATGGCGTAAACGTCATGACCATGCTCAACGGCTATATGGTTGGCGTCTTTGCCCCTGATAGTGGCGGTGGGCCGGGAGGTTGGATCGCACTGGATGTCTCTAACCCCAAAGCCATGCAACTCGTTAAAACAGTATATGAACCGGATCTTGCCAATCTAAACCGTACTGGTGATGGGTTAAGAACAGCGGAGTTCAGAGAGCCGCACTCGTTTGGCTTGGGGGAGAATAACACCATTGCCATCCAAACGGGAAAGGGGATAGAAATCTGGGATTGGTCGGATGTGACTAATCCTGCGCGCTTGTCGAAATTGGCGATCTCTGGCGTGAACTTCGGTGATTACAACAACGTCTCTTGGCAGCTTTTTTGGCAAGCTCCTTATCTTTATATTGCTCGTGGCAATGCAGGGTTAACCATTGTTGATACCAGCGACATGAGTAACCCAACACTAGTGAAAACGGTGCCGAACTCGGAACTAGGCGGATTCAACATAGGACCACTCTTTGCGCTGGGTAACCGAATGTTCATTTCCAGCATGGAAGGGACGGCAGGTTTTTCCATGCTCAACATAGATGATCCGGTTAACCCAACCTTAGTTAAGACGGTTAATCGCCTACCAGAGAAGTACTATGCTTCATGTTGGGATGGCAAATATGCGTATTTCGGAGCGCGAAGCACCAATGACTATTTGCGTGTCTATGACACGACTACTAACCCGATGACGTTAGTTAATGAAAAACTGACTGGATTCGAAAATCTTTATTGTAACGTTCAAGACAACAAGTTGTTTCTGGGTAACCAAGACGATATTGCGGTATTAGATGTCAGTGATATCAACAATATACGTGAACTTGGGCGCAGCTCATTGAATGCCACAAGCAGCAACACTGACCATGGTCAGGTTGTTCCCATTTGGTAACCTAGTTTGGGTTGGAAACGACCATGGTTCTGGCAGTGGTTTGATTGCACATCAAAGTATGCCGGACAATGTTCCTCCTTATATATCCGCCGCTAACCCAGCGATCGACGCGACACTGCAACCTTTATCGACCCGTATTGGTGTGGCGTTATCAGATAGCGTGTTGATGGAATCGGTCAATAGTAGCTCGTTTACTGTCACCAAAATCGGTAGTTCAACCCCGCTTCAAGGGAGTACAGCACCAACCTCGGATTCATCCACTTTACTCCATCCCAAGCACTGGAAGCGGACAGTATTTACGAAGTCGTACTGGAAGGTATTGAGGACTTTGCTGGCAACCAATGGCTCGTACTGAATATCGCTTTGCGACGGGATCACAAGTCGGCCACGATGTGAGCTTGTCAGCCAATGATAAAGTGACACTAGGTAGTAGTGTTAATGTGTCTGCTTCTACGACACCTTTGTTAGGGGCAGTCTGGAGTATTCTTGGAACTTTGGCGATGGTAGTGGTTCGACACCGTTTTCGACCAGCGGAAACGCGAGTTATACCTACAATCAGCCTAATCATTGGTCTGCGGTGGTGACGATTAAAGAAACCACGGCTGATGGCGTGTTTGAGAGTAGTAAGTCGGTACCCATCACAGTATATCGTCAACCAACAACGGTCTCGCCAACGGCGTCATCAACCATAGTGGAAGCCAATGGCCAGGTTGTCGTGGTTAACGAAGACAACGATACCGTCAGTGCTATCGAAAACACAGCTCCGTACGGCAAATTATGGGAAGCTGCGGGTGGGTGATCAGCCGAGAACTCTAGCGGTAGCGCCTAATGGCAATTTATGGGTAGTTAATCAGGCAGATGCTAGTATCACTGTGCTGTCAAATACTGGCCAGTTTGTGGATACGATTGTGCTGCCAAGAGCGTCTCAGCCATACGGCATCGCTTTCTCGCCAGATAGCACTAACGCTTTCGTGTCGCTGCAGGCAAGTGGTAAGTTGCTCAAGATCGACCCAAGCACCAAAGCTATCGTGGCAACAGTGGATGTTGGTCATAGTGCAAGAGGCATTGCGGTTGACAGTTCATCATCACAGGTTCTGGTGACACGCTTTGTTTCGCCTCAAACTAATGCGGAAGTTGTCGCGGTTGATGCATCCAGTATGACCATCGACCAGAGTTATCTTATCGCTAAAGATACGACAACAATAGATGGCCCAGATAGAAGCCGAGGCATTGCTAACTACCTTGGTTCCGTCGCAATTTCGCCGGATGGATATAGTGCTTGGCTGCCATCT
>ASHK01000246.1 GCA_000695745.1 Vibrio madracius
GCTTGGGTGTTATCACTTAGCGTACAAACTGACTGAATCTCCTGTTTTTGCTTGGATTGGTCTGTTGACTCTTAACTTTTCTGGAGTCATTAATTTTGAAGCTCTACCTTACAATGACAACTATTTGTTATTTGGTTCTTGGCCCTGGATCTTATTCTTTTTTGTTAAAGCCGTTTATGAAGATTCGAAGTGGTGGGTACCGTTTGGTGTGGTAGCGGGTTGTTCCGCCATGTCAAAATATACGACGTTTGCGCCAGTCGCGATGGTGTTTATTTTGAGTTTAGCTGTCCCAAGCGTTCGTCGTTTTTGGAAAGAGCCGTACTTTTATGCAGGCATTGTCGCATTTTTATTGTTAGTGACGCCTAACTTTGCTTGGATGTTTGCCAACAACTTTTCATCCGTGAAATGGGTGAGTGGCCAAGTGTCAGCTCAGCTCAGTCCAGGAAGTTGGTTAGCGGTGTTGTCGGTATTTTATCCACTTATTCTATTGGCTGCGTTGTTGGGCAAGAAATCGTTTAAGTTGACAAAAAACGTTCCTGAGAAAGTTTGGTTAACTACGTTTGTTCTTCTCGCTCCGCTTATCCCTATTATGGCGTGGTTTACGTTTCATAAAGGAGATCGGCTTGTTGAATGGTTGCACCCATTCTTTTTGCCGACTTCTGCAGTTTTGGTAGGATTTTTATCAAAAGAGGTAATCGGTCAATTGTCGAAAACCCTTAAAGTCTTGTCAATTATGGCGCTGGTAATAATTGTTGGTTATTCCTCTGTGCTATTTTTTAATGTTAAGAATGCGGGGCAAAATCTGAGTGGCGTAATTAAACTCGCCGATCAAGCTGAAGCATTTTGGTATCAACACCAAGAACAGCCGTTAGAATTGGTTGGGGGTTCAGACTACTCAGAATGGCTGACCTTCTATATTGCTCCTCACCCGAAAGTGACGAAGAAATGGAGCAGTGAAACATTGCCGAATGTCTACAATCGAAGTATTACCAGTGATGCTATTGCGGAACATGGTGTCTTATTGTTAGGACAATTGGGGAAAGGGTGTGAAAGGGGAACGTTTGGTCGTTTTACCAAGGAATGGCCACAATTTGCTCCAAACTATACGAAAGAAATTGGCTTTAGAAAGTCACCACAAGATGACGAATTACGAGTATGTCTGGGAATTGTAACTCCTCAACAATAACGATGCACTTTTAATATGACATAGCCCTCCTGATGGAGGGCTTTTAAGCAACCTTAATGCCCTCTAAATGCTGCTGACACTGTGTCCGTGCGGTAGCAAAAAACGCTTGTAAGTAGTGCTTGTCCTTTTCACCATTTCTGACCGCAGCAAACAGTCTTCGCCAAAGCCCAGACCCTAGAGGCTTGCTAGTGATTAGCCCTTGGCGCGAAAACTCACTCACCGCCCAGTTAGGCAAAGCCGCGACTCCTAAACCGGCCGAGACCATTTGCACCAGCATTAAGGTATTGTCAGCTTGTTTCCATTTCTTTGGCTCTATCCCTGCTGGGGTTAAGAAGTGTTTGACCACATCGAGACGCTGCTTTTGAACGGGGTACGTCAATAGAGTTTGGTCAGAGATATCCTTGGTTCAATTAGAGACTTTTCTGCCAAAGGATGAGAAATGGATGTCACCAAACGCATTTCGAAATCAAACAAGCTCATAGTGAATCTCAGTACGCGGTTGGATATCGGAGGTAATGACAAGGTCCAGCTCTCCGGCGACTAACGCTGGGATGGGCTCAAAGCCAAAGCCCGAGGAAAAATCGAGCTCAACATGGGCCAGGCGAGTTGGTACTCTTTCAAAGCAGGCATTAACCATTGAAAGCAAGAGTGACAGTCGATCGCCATATGCAAACGGCCATTGATATCTTCCTTTAGGCCAGCTAAATCACCTTCGGCTTGTGCAATACGCGGCAGAATTTCATTAGCGAGGTTAAGAAGGATTTCTCCTTCAGACGTAAATCGAACTGGGCGAGTCTTACGAATAAATAGCGGTGACCCGATGCGTGCTTCTAAGTCCTTCAGTTGATGAGAGAGAGCGGATTGAGTTAAGTGTAGCGAAGTGGCGGTGGCAGTTAATGAACCTGTGTCTCTTAGCGATGCCAATGTTTTTTAAGTGCTTTAGCTCTATCATGAATATCCCTCATCCTGTTTCCTTAACTATTAACTTAACGTGATTTATTGGATGTGTAAACATCTAGACGTCCAAAATTAATTTCTATCTGTTGTTGAATTAATTTCATATTCAATGTGAACGATTTGAGATTGTTCATCTTCTTTGGCTGCGAGATAGTTTAGCCATCCAGACTGCTTCAGATAAAGGACATCAACATGACAGTAACGCACATTCTTGGCTATCCACGTATCGGTGAAAAACGACGAACTCAAA
>ASHK01000247.1 GCA_000695745.1 Vibrio madracius
TCCCCACCCGTCATCGTCATAATCAGTTTAATCATAAAGCGGTCGAACGAATTATAACGAGGGTAATACAATGCCCCCGCAAACACACCGATTAGCTCTGGTTGCCAAGGTGACTTTTTCAAGAAGGTTTGAACATAGACACTGCCTTCGGGTGTGTCTTTTCCTTGTTGTTCTTTTCTCGCCGTTAAGTTAACGCAGAAAAATGCTGCTTTCATTGAACTTAACTTGGCACTATTAGCCGTTAGAAACTGGTAGAGCTTTTTATTAAGACGCCCATAGCGAATCGATGCACCAATCAACACCTTGTCAAATTCTTCAAGATTAATACTCATCTCTTCATGCAGATTCACGATAGTGGCGTTGCTGTCACCTAAATGCTCTGCGATACGAGTGATAATTTTTGTCGTTTGTCCTTCTCGAGAAGAATAGAGATAGAGAATTTTTTCCACGATGTTTCCTTTACCTAATCATAGGCCACTTAACTACGCCAAAATGCAGGAGTTAATAAAATAAGAAGGGTAAATACTTCAAGTCGACCAAATAGCATCGAAACGATAAGTACCCACTTCGCACTATCATTGACCTCTCCAAAGTGGACAGCCACTTCACCTAGCCCCGGTCCGAGATTATTTAGCGTTGCAGCTACGGCCGAAAACGCACTCAATTCATCCATACCGGTGGCAATAAGCGCCAACATACAGACGACAAATACCAGTGCATAGCTGAAAAGAACCCCCAAACTGCATCGACTACTCGTTGAGAAAGGGCGCTCCCGCCTACCTTAATAGTATATACCGCCCTTGGGTGCACGAGACGTTTCATCTCACGAGCCCCCTGCAAAGTAAGCAATAGGATACGAATTACCTTCATACCACCACCTGTCGAACCCGCACAGCCTCCAATAAAGGAGGAGAACAATAGCAATACTGGTAGAAACAACGGCCACTCGGAAAAGCCAGTTGTTGTAAAACCTGCTGTCGTCGAGATGGATACAGATTGGAACAGAGCCTGATCAAATGCATCGTAAACTGAGTTGTAAGAGTGATGCTTCAATAGAATAAGGAAGCAGATCAGGAACAACACCACTTGAATAAAGATAAACGCTCTAAATTCTGGGTCTTTCGAATAATACTTAGGATGTACGCCACCAGAAGCAAAGGCAGCAAAGTGCAATGAGTAGTTACATGCAGATATAAGCAGGAATACCACAGTAATCATATTAATAGCATGGCTATCAAAATACCCCATACTCGCATCGTGAGTAGAGAACCCCCTATCGCAATCGTCGAGAAACTGTGGGCTATCGCATCAAACGGTGTCATACCAGCTACCCAGAACGCAGCAGCACAAGCGATAGTCAAGCTCAAGTAGATGTACCAAAGCGCCTTTGCTGTCTCAGCAATTCGAGGCGTCATTTTGCTGTCTTTTACTGGTCCTGGAATTTCTGCTCTGTATAGCTGCATACCACCGATGCCCAGTACAGGTAAAATGGCCACGGCGAGTACAATGATCCCCATTCCTCCAAACCACTGCAGAAGTTGGCGATAAAACAGTATCGCTTTGGGTAATTCATCCAGCCCGACAATCACAGTCGCGCCCGTCGTGGTTAAAGCCGAGAAAGATTCAAAGAACGCATCTGTTATCGATACATTAGGGAAATCTGAGATAAGGAACGGTAAAGCACCAGCACTGCCAATTACCGTCCAAAACAAAACGACAATAAGGAAGCCATCTCTAGCTTTAAGTTCATGCTTGTGACGTCGATTAGGGAACCAGAAAAAGGCACCACACATTAACAACACAAAAAAGGTGGTAACAAAAGGCACACCCGCACCATCACGATAGATGAGTGCGACCAAAGCTGGTGCCAACATTGAAACACTAAACAGCGCTAATAGAAGCCCTACAATGCGGATTATGGATCGAAATTGCATATATTTTGAATGAAGCTACGCTTCGTTACGTCCTAGTTGTGTTCGACTGGAGAAACCATGGCCTTGGCTCCACTTTTATTTATTATGCTTTGTGTGAGTGCATCAACCTTATTCACCTCAACTTCGACAATAAGGGTAACTGTATCGCTATAGTAGGACTCCACTTCTACTGCAGAGAATTTACTAAGTTCAGACTGAGCGGTAGCTACAAATGCATAGTCTAACTCTAGTCGTAATTGTGTGGTGATTTTTTTTTCGATTGTTTGAATCAACTTAAGTGCTTGTTGAACACCGCCACCATAAGCTTTGACCAATCCGCCTGTTCCTAGCCTAATTCCACCATAATAACGGGTAACCACTGCCGCCAGTTCTCCAATCCCAGAGCCACTCAGTTGCGCCAAGATGGGTTTTCCGGCTGTCCCTGATGGTTCTCCATCATCGCTAAATCCCCACATCATCGAATTCTCAGGACGACCTGCGACAAAACCCCAGCAATTATGTCTCGCATTGCTGTGTTCTTTCTTCACACCATCGATAAAAGCTTTAGCACTTTCAATACTCGGCGTATGGGCAATTTGTGTGATGAAGACACTCTTTTTGATTTCTTCTTCAAAAATCACCGAGTGCTCTGGTATCAAGTATGCAGTTGAGTTCATTAGGATTTATGAGATCTGTAGCCTAAAAGGGGTATTCTAACACGGGGAAATAGGATTGACTCCAAGATTGGACCCTAGTCATAATGTTAAACAGTTGTTTAAAAAATGTATTGAAATTAAATTCAATGCGGTTCAATATTAGACAACTGGTCTAACCAGAAGCAAAAACAATAACTACCGCTTTCGCACAATCACGGATTGTCTGTCACGGAGAATGACAATGATTTACCAATCTGAAACCCTACAGGTAAAGGAAGTACACAACGGCATCGCCGAACTGTGTTTTAGCTCTCCCCAGTCGGTCAATAAACTTGATCTGGCTACTCTTGAAGCCCTAAACAAAGCACTTGATGCTCTTGCAGCATGGAATGATTTAAAGGGTCTCATCCTCACTACAGATAAAAGCGCATTTATCGTTGGCGCTGATATCACGGAATTCTTAGGATTGTTTGCCAAACCAAAAGCAGAACT
>ASHK01000248.1 GCA_000695745.1 Vibrio madracius
TGCCAGTGTTCGCGGCCAGGTGGTGGTTATCGATTAGGTTCAGAAGCATCTGATATTGCTATTGGTACAGTTATCGCTGCTGTTGATGAGTCTGTTGATGCAACCAAATGTGCCGGTAAAGGCGATTGCCAAGGTGGTACACGTTGTCTCACTCATACGCTTTGGAGAGATTTAAGCTCTCGGATTAGTGACTTCTTAAATAACATCACTCTTGGTGAGTTGATGGTAGATAACGAAGTATTAGAAATTTCAGACCGACAAGACGTAGATCTTGCGGTAAATCATGGGTTCTCAAGAAAAAGTACAAGCACCGCACCCATCGGAATCAATGTTCGCTCGTAAGTAGTGTTGCTTATACATTGGAGTAAAGAATGAAACTGCCTATATATCTAGACTACTCTGCCACATGTCCTGTAGACCCAAGGGTTGCAGAAAAGATGGTTCAATTTATGACAATGGACGGTACCTTCGGTAACCAGCGTCACGATCACACCGTTTTGGTTGGCAAGCAGAAGAAGCAGTAGACAACGCGCGTGAGCAAATTGCCGATCTGTTGAATGCGGATCCTCGCGAAATTATTTTCACTTCGGGCGCGACTGAATCTGACAACCTAGCGATTAAAGGTGCTGCTCACTTTTACGCGAAGAAAGGTAAGCATATCATTACCTGTAAGACAGAGCACAAAGCGGTCTTAGACCCATGCCGTCAGCTAGAGCGTGAAGGTTTCGAAGTTACTTATCTTGAGCCAGAAGCTAATGGCTTGATCGACTTAGCTAAGTTGGAAGCCGCTATGCGCGATGACACTGTGCTTGTCTCTATCATGCACGTGAATAACGAAATTGGTGTCGTTCAAGATATTACGGCGATCGGTGAATTATGCCGTAGCAAAAAAATTGTTTTCCACGTTGATGCAGCGCAATCGGCAGGCAAATTGCCTATTGATGTTCAAGAAATGAAAGTTGACTTGATCTCTATGTCAGCGCACAAAGCTTACGGCCCTAAAGGGATTGGAGCGCTTTACGTACGTCGTAAACCACGTATTCGTCTAGAAGCGCAAATGCACGGTGGTGGTCATGAGCGTGGTTTCCGTTCTGGTACGCTGCCAACACACCAAATTGTTGGTATGGGTGAAGCATTTGCTATCGCTAAGCAAGAAATGCAGAAAGATTATGACCACGCGAAAGCGCTTCGTGATCGCCTCCTCAATGGTGTAAAAGACCTTGAAGCGGTAACGGTTAACGGTGATCTAGAGCAACGAGTGCCACACAACTTGAATGTGAGTTTTGCATTTGTTGAAGGCGAGTCATTATTGATGTCTCTTAAAGATCTTGCTGTTTCATCGGGTTCGGCTTGTACATCTGCGAGCCTAGAGCCGTCTTATGTACTTCGTGCATTAGGACTGAACGATGAATTAGCTCATAGTTCTGTACGTTTTTCATTTGGTCGCTTTACGACTGAAGAAGACATTGATTACGCAATTGAGCAAATCACCACGGCAGTAAACAAATTACGTGACATGTCTCCTCTATGGGATATGTATAAAGAAGGGATTGACCTAGATACGGTTGAGTGGGCTCACCACTAATCTCACGGTAGTAGAGGATTCGAGGAATTTATTATGGCATATAGTGAAAAGGTTATTGACCACTATGAAAACCCACGTAATGTAGGGTCGTTCGATAAAAATGATCCAGCTGTGGGAAGTGGTATGGTAGGCGCACCAGCGTGCGGCGACGTTATGAAACTTCAAATCAAGGTAACGCCAGAAGGTATTATCGAAGATGCGAAATTTAAAACCTATGGTTGCGGTTCTGCTATTGCTTCAAGTTCACTGGTTACCGAATGGGTAAAAGGTAAATCAATTGAAGAAGCAGCAGCGATTAAAAATGCTGAAATTGCTGAAGAACTTGAGTTGCCACCAGTGAAAGTTCACTGTTCAATTCTTGCAGAAGACGCGATCAAAGCAGCCGTAGCAGATTATAAGAAAAAGCACGACTAAATCGCTTGGATAACCAAGCCTTAATATATCATCAAGAGAAGCAAACAAAGGTTGTAGTATGGCCATCTCAATGACAGAAGCAGCAGCAAGCCGAGTAAGAACGTTTTTAGAAAACCGCGGTAAAGGTATAGGGTTACGCTTAGGTGTAAAGACTACCGGTTGTTCTGGTATGGCCTATGTTCTTGAGTTTGTTGACGAACTTGATGAGGGTGATGAAGTGTTTGAACACTCTGGTGTGAAAGTCATCATCGATGCAAAAAGCTTGGTTTATCTTGATGGAACAGAGCTTGACTACGTAAAAGAAGGCTTGAACGAAGGGTTCGAATTCAACAACCCAAACGCGAAAGGCGAATGCGGTTGTGGCGAAAGCTTTAATGTCTAACCTTTAATCATCGTGGTGCAATTGGCTTAACCAGTTGCTCCACGATTCTTGTTTGTGAGTCAATGTTATGAACCATTTCGAATTATTTGGGCTACCTATTCAGTTTGAGCTGGACGGTAGCCTTCTTTCTTCTCAATTCAGAGAATTACAGCGACGCTTTCACCCTGATAATTTCGCCACCGCTTCTGAACGTGACCGTATGCTTGCGGTGCAGAAGGCGGCGCAAATTAATGACGCATACCAAGTCCTTCGTAAACCTATTTCTAGAGCGGAATATCTATTAGCTGAAAACGGTGTAGACATTCGAGCAGAACAGCAAACTCTGCAAGATCCCATGTTCTTAATGGAACAAATGGAGCTGCGCGAAACTCTAGAAGAAATCGAATCCTCAGACGACGTTGAATCAGAACTTTTTGACTTTGAAGCCAAGGTCAGCAAAATGTTCAAATCTCAACTTCTAGAGCTACAACAGCGACTCGAACAGCAACAGTGGCTTGAAGCCGCTGATAGCGTCAGAAAACTAAAATTTATCGCCAAGCTACAAAGTGAAATAGAACAGCTAGAAGATAAGCTGCTTGGCTAATGGAAGCTCCCAAGGATATTTGAATGGCATTACTTCAAATCGCAGAACCCGGTCAAAGCTCAGCGCCGCATGAACATAAGTTGGCGGCGGGGATTGATTTAGGGACAACAAACTCTTTAGTTGCAACGGTAAGAAGTGGAGAAGCAGCAACGCTGCCAGATTCTGAAGGTAGAAAGATCCTACCATCAGCCGTGCACTATACAGAAGAGACGACCACTGTTGGCATCGATGCGCGTGATAACGCAGCCGCTGATCCGGTCAACACGATTATCTCAGTGAAACGACTGCTAGGTCGTTCACTCGCAGATGTTCAAAGCCGTTATCCATCCATGCCTTATTCATTGACCGAAAGTGACAATGGTCTACCGGTATTACAAACTCGCGGTGGGGCGAAGAATCCTATTCAAGTGTCTTCCGACATCTTAAAAGCACTGGCTCAACGTGCAGAAGAATCATTAGGTGGTGAGCTAGCGGGTGTTGTTATTACCGTACCAGCGTATTTTGATGATGCTCAGCGCCAAGGCACAAAAGATGCGGCGAGCTTAGCAGGCTTGCACGTTTTACGTCTCCTCAACGAACCTACCGCCGCTGCTATTGCTTATGGTTTGGATAGCGGTCAAGAAGGCGTGATTGCGGTTTATGACCTTGGTGGCGGCACCTTTGATATTTCCATTCTTCGATTATCTCGCGGTGTGTTTGAAGTGCTGGCGACAGGTGGTGATTCAGCACTAGGTGGCGATGATTTTGACCATTTGGTTGCCGAGCATTTGCAACAGCAAATTGGTAAATCTGAATTGACGTTGCAAGAGCAACGTCAATTACTAGATGCAGCAACGCAAGCTAAGATTGATTTGAGTTCTTCTGATGTCGCAGATGTCGATGTGTTAGGTTGGCAAGGGACGCTGTCGAAAGCTCAATTTGAAGATCTCATTCGTGCCCTAGTCAAGAAAACACTCCTTTCCTGTCGTCGTGCTTTAAAAGATGCTGAAGTCGATACTGAAGAAGTCCTGGAGGTCGTGATGGTGGGCGGCTCTACTCGCACCCCGCTAGTTCGCGATATGGTTGGAGAGTTCTTTGGAA
>ASHK01000249.1 GCA_000695745.1 Vibrio madracius
TGACCCAACTGCCCACAGTGTCGAATCACGGTCTGTCAGACCACGACCAGAGAAGTGCTGAGTTGGCGTGAGTGTGTAGGTAATGTCGTCAATAGTAGCAGACTCCCACCAAGCTAATTCAGTGACCTTGTTCTTCGGGACGCCCCATTTGACTAAGTAATCACCCACTTTTAATGGCACTAGGAAGTGTTCGACTTTGTCAGCAAGTGCTTTTACCGATGCTTTATCTAAATGATCGTAGTGATCATGGCTAATGACAACAACATCAATCATCGGCAAATCGTCAATAGAAATCGGTGTTTCATGAAAACGTTTAGGGCCAGCCCATTGAACCGGAGACGCTCTATCACTGAAGACAGGATCTGCCATGACTAATTGCCCATCCAATTTCATGATTACGCTAGAGTGACCTAAACGGTAAACCACATCATGCTGCTCATTAGTTAATTGTTCCGCAGTAATGGTATGCACAGGTAAGTCGAATGTCGGGGTAGGAGTGACACGTTCAGTGGTGAAGTAAGATTTCATAATTTTTACGATGTCACTAAAGCTTGATTGGTACGCCAGTTCGGTATTGACGTATTTCTCAGGGTAACGCTCAGGATCTTTTTCTGTGTTGCTGCAAGCTGTGATGGCAGTAGTACTCATGGCTAGAACTCCTATTGAGGCGATTAGTGACTTTCTCATGATGATTCCTATCGCTATTAAAATATTGGTTATTTAACGATGTATGATCTTAATTATGTAAACTAACCAGTGTAGTTTACTTTTAAAATGGGAAAAGTAAACTACTTAGTGTAAAATGCGCTAAGAAAAAAATGAGTCGTCAGGTAGCCTTATGACAGAAAAGAAAAAAACAAGAAGCGAGATTAAGCGCGAAGCGATTGTTGAAGCGGCTAAACATGCTTTCCATGAATTTGGTGTGCACAATACCAGTATGGATAAGCTAGCCGCGATGGCAGGCGTCTCAAAGCGAACGGTGTACAATCACTTCGAATCTAAAGAAGTGTTGGTGATGAGTTTACTGTCCGATTTGTGGCGACAGTCTATGATGGATGTTGACTTGAGTCCGTTAGCGTCGATGGAGTTAAAGCAGCAACTGGTGTATTTGTTGTCGCATGAGATAAGCATTTTGAATAACCCTGCTTATATCGATTTATCGAAAGTGGCATTCGGGCATTATTTCTATCGACCGGAGGAAGCTAAAAGCTCAGGCGGAAAAAATGTCGAAACAGGAAACCGCGCTATATCGATGGTTAGAGCAGCAGCATGACCAAAAGCAGCTCAATATTGCTGATATCCATGTGGCAAGCGTCCAACTGCATAGCTTAATTAAGGGCAGCTGTTTCTGGCCACAATTAATGGGTTTGAGCGACACTCTAAAGGATGAAGAAGCTCACCAGCTTGCGTTATCTAGCGCCGAAATGTTTCTCGCTCGTTACCAAGAATAACAGTGACTTGGTTAGGAAAAAAACAATCCCGTTTCCTGAACAAGAAGTTGGGTAGCTTAGAATAAATGTGTTGTTCTTTCGAGCCAACCAGTTGTACTAAAAGCACTTTATCTGATGCCAAACACTGACGCAGGACACGCAATACCATAGCTACGTCAAGTTTGTGTTTCTCTAAATTTGAGTTGTGTCTAGAGATAGAAGGCAAATCAATAGTGACAACCAGTTTATCGCAATGACTGATAAATCGTGCAAGCTGCTCTTTTATCATCGCTCGGTTGCGATAGATCACTTCGTTAGATAATAACCAATCACAGCCCATATCTTCCGCATACTCTAGTTGTTTTTTGTTGCAGCGATGATTGTCGATGCCGATGTGAAAGGCTCGGCATTCATTGTAGCGATTGAGGGCAAAATGCAACATAGAGCCAACCGTGATGTCTAAACATTGGTCGAGCAATAACTCAGAGTTGATATTCACAATCCCAATCTCATCTTTGTCGACGAGAAGATTAGGAATGATGTCGAGTAGGGTTTCATGGCAATTCGTGATGACCATAGGCATGGCACCAACAGAAAGTTGCTGATTCAGATGACCAGTAAAGTCACGTTTGGCAACTGGGCTTTCGAAATACGGTCTCTCAGAGCAATAAGAACCTAAGATTGGATAGTGGCCAATATTTCTCATTGAATGAGAGTTCTGTTGAGCACTTAACCAATCATAGGCTGTTTCAAGAAGGGAATCCGCGTCTTCAAACTGGGCGTTGTTCATAGGCTTTATAGCTTCCGATACCGTAAATACAGACAGGTGGCTCTCTAAAGCAGGATGATAACGACGTTTCCAGATCTGTTTGAAGACGTTGAGCATGATGAATTACCTTTCTGGCGGCAGCGCCCTTGCTGCTTGCAATACATGTAGAATGAACCTGTCCTTGTTGGCTTCTACACGATAGGCAGGAGCCATAATGGAAACAGCACCAATTAACTTTGAGCCTTTCATTACCGGCGCACTGATACCTGTGACGCCTGGGTCGAACTCAGAAGTACTGATAGCAAAACCCTGACGGCGAATTTGCTCCAACTCTTTGTTCCAATCAGCGACATGGTCATGTTCACCAAAATGACGCAATATTTTTTCGCAACGAGACTCGGGTAAATAAGCCAGCATGACTTTTGAAGAAGCACCACGCAGTAAAGGTTGACTCTGACCTCTTACATAACTGCATCGCAGTGCTTGCGCACTTTCTTGTAGGCTGACGCAAAGGGCTCGGTAGCCAACAGGCACCATATAGGCCGACATTTCGCCAGTTTGTTTTTGCAAACGAAACAGTATGCTCTCAATCGCCTCAAGGTTATGAGTACTTGATTGATAGCTATGCATGAGCATCAGAGCAGCAGGTCCAACAATCAATGTTTTATCATGTGGACTCTCTTCTATAAGGTTCCACTCTTTGAGTAGCTTTATATGACGATAAAGGCTACTAAGTGGAACGCCCAATTGGATGCTTAAATCTTTCGCTGAAACAGGTGAATCGGACACGGCAACTTGCATTAAAAGTTGCAGTGGCTTTTCGTTAACCTGAGTTGTGGGTTGCTGTGTATTTCCCATATCTGTGTTATCTATTATCAAAACTAATTAAGCAATTTATATTCCTACTGAATAAGAAAGGAAATAAAAATCTTATCGCTCTTTCTCATTCTGTGATAAAAGTGCTTTCGGATAATTTGCAGGAATTTGCTCAACATCAAGTTTGCTATCAATGGTGTGAATTAGCATAGATTTTATACATAACTGACTCTTAAGGAAGACAACGAATATGGAAATGGTGTGCGGTACTTGTCGGCAGTTTTCTCGAGCGAAATCTCAGCAAAAAAACCTTTGTAATGCATGGGGAAACCCAACAACCATGACGCGCGTCGCGTGTGAGTTTTTGGATGCCCAAATCGATGCCTGTATTCCAATATCCAAAGGAAGCAAACAAAGAGAAAGAGGAAAAACGTGACTAAAGTGGCTGATTAGGTGTAACCAGATAGGCGAAGTTAACGTCAAGATTCAGCGTTGGTTCGTACCGGAAGTCGCGCTGCATAGTCAGTGAGGGTGTTTCTCACTTGATAATAATAACGGCTTTGTTTCTAGGGTTTTGCTAGTGAATTGGAACGCAACTCACTTTATCGTCGATTTTTGCTCTTTGTTTTAGCTAAATCGAGTGGTTGGAAACAGGTTAAGGTTGTTTTCTCGATAATAAAAAGCCACTTCATAGGGGAAGTGGCTTTTAGGGTCGTTAAGCTCTAACTGACGTGTTTAGAGTCACTTAGAATTTGTATGATGCACCTAGGTACAGAGAGCCAACGTTTAGAGTTTCGTTGTGCTGACCTTGAGCACTTTCAATCTTGAATGCGTCAGCTTCATACGCTAAGCGGATACCTAGACCTTCAACTTGCGCAGGCATATACTCAACACCGATACCGTAACGGAAAGCGGTACCAGAATCGCTGTTAAATAGTTTGGCACCAGACTCGTTAAGGTCTAGGTAAGATAGACCAAGAGTAGCAAATGGGCGGAAGCCACTATCGAACGTGTAACCAAGGTTTGCAGTAAGTGCTAGTGCACTTGGATCCCAAGAGTAACCTTGACCTTCTTCTGCTTTACCGTACTTAGTGTACGAACCCTCTAGAGACACGATGCGGTTAAAGGCGTAACCACCATAAGCTCTTAGTGAGTGACCCGCATCGATTGAACCATCGCTATTACTGTCAAGACTTTTGATTTTACTTTTAGTTAGTCCGTAACCACCACCCACGTAAAAACCTGGGTCTGCTGCGCCTGCAAATGCGCTAGTTGCAAATAATGTCGTTAAAGCGAGTGCCACTGCTTTTTTCATTCTAATACCTATTGAATAGTCGATTAATTTGTTCGAGGCGTACTGTAAAGAGTTTCGAATCGAGCGTCTGTGCAGGAAATGTCATGAATTGTGTGTGAACTGTCGAGTTCTGTTTGGATGATTAATAAGCGGTTTGCTTGCCAGAGAAGCCGTTGGGTCCGTTTTTAGAAGCAAACGTTTAACTAATAAATATTGATCTAAGTCACTAAAAAAAGGAACCTGAAAGTGGCTTTGTTTGGAATTAATCAGTATAAATGCTCCCCATTTTCTGGCGAACTTAGTGATGGTTCATGTATGTTTATGTAACAAGTGAATGAGCTTGTCACATTTCTGTACGTATCCAAACTAGGTAGATAGAAAAATGAGGCTTATCAATTATTCCAACAGAGGTAACGATGAACTATCAACAACTCCCAAAAATCGACCTTCATTGTCACTTAGATGGCAGCGTGCGACCTGAAACCATCATCGAATTGGCCTCTATTCAGGGTATTGATATTCCCTCTCAGGATATTGAGGTTATTCGTGATTTAATGATTGCTCCTGAGACGTGTCCTAACTTGCTTGAGTACTTAAAACGTTTTGACTTACCGCTATCAGTCATGCAAACCAAAGAGGCATTGGAACGCATTGCCTTTGAAGTCTATGAAGATGCGGCGCTTGAAAATGTGAAATATATGGAAGTACGCTTTGGTCCGCTGTTGCACAGAGAAAAGGGACTAAGTGTTGAAGAGATTATTAGCTCGGTCGTGGCAGGTATGAAACGAGCAGAAGACGTGCATGGCATTAAAGGTAACATTATTTTGTCTTTGCTACGTCATATGCCAACGGACGAGATCAACGATGTCATTGATGTTGGCGCGACGTATCTAGGTAAAGGTGTCGCAGCTTTTGACCTTGCTGGCGGAGAAGAACTTGGATTTTGCGAGAAATTTATTCCGTTTGCGAAATACGCAAAAGAGCAAGGATTAAACGTGACGATTCATGCAGGTGAGCAAGGCGAAGGGCAAAACGTTTACGATGCCATCACCATGTTAGGAGCAGAGCGTGTCGGGCATGGCATTCATATCGCAACGCATCAACAGGCTTTTGACTTGGTGCACGACAAACAAGTCGCGCTAGAAACCTGCCCAAGCAGCAATGTTCAGACAAAAGCGGTCGAAAGTATGACGGCGCACCCCATCGAGGATTTCCGTCAACGCGGAATACCCGTCACCATCAATACTGACAATCGCACCGTATCCAACACGACGATGACGAAAGAAGTCCAGTTGGTGATTGAGCAGTTTGGTTTGTCCGAAGAAGAATATATGCACATTTACCGTAACAGTGTGAATGCTGCTTTTACTGACGATGCGACGAAACAGCAACTACTAGCCGTCTAATTGGTGTGATTCAAATACAAAAAGCCCGCTTTATTGAAGCGGGCTCAGATTGCTGACGAACCCCACTTTTTAAACGTGGGGTTCTCTTTTTATGAGCGGCCGTA
>ASHK01000250.1 GCA_000695745.1 Vibrio madracius
CTATTTTCGGGATAAAGATGTCATGCTGCGTGCCGGATCGCCCTGCGACAGTTTACACATCATTATTAAAGGGTCTGTCGAGGAACGCGACGAGCATAATCAAGAAGTCTTTGCGCACTATACCTATGACGATCTCTTTGATGTCCGAGCTTTGCTTGGTGATAACGTAAAACACAATTATGTCGCCTTAGAAGATACTTTGGTGTACTTGCTGCCTAAAGCGGTCTTCTTGTCGCTTTATCATAGCAACGGGCAGTTTGCTGCCTACTTTGACAATAGCTTGGCTACTCGTCAGCGACTGATCGAAGAAGCGCAAAAGCAACAAAATCTTGCTGAATTCATCTTGACTAAAGTTGACGAAGACATCTATCACCCACCGTTAATCCTCGGACCGGATTTAACCATTACAGACGTCACACAACAGCTTCTCAATCATGGTGTGGATGCCGCATTAATCGAGCTGAACCTTGATGTTGACACTCAGCACCACAACCCTAATACCCTCCCCTACGGATAGTGACTCGTACCAATATGCTCCACGCTGTCGTGTTAGAAAACCGACCTAACAGCACACCGATCTGTGAAATTGCTACTTTTCCAGTTCACCATGTCGATAAACAAGAGTTCCTATTCAATGCTATGGTCACAATGACTCGCCAGCGGGTAAAACGACTGATGGTCTGTGAGGGAAAAAAGCAGTGGGTATGCTAGATATGACGCAAATTCTCAGCGCCTTCTCCACACACTCACACGTACTGTCGTTGAGTATCGCTAGAGCTAACAGTGTAGAGGAACTGGCTTTAGCGTCTAATCGACAGCAACAACTGGTCGATAGTCTCGTGACCAACGGCATTCGAACTCGATTTATGATGGAACTGGTTTCGGCTATCAACGAACAAATCATTGAACGTGCGTTTGAACTTATTCTCCCTCCAGCGATGCATGGTCATTGTTGTCTGATCGTCATGGGTTCAGAGGGTCGTAAAGAACAAATCCTCAAAACGGATCAAGATAATGCGCTTATCTTAGAAGACGGCATAGATTGGCCCAATAAAGATGCGACACTCAAAGCGTTGAATCACACTCTGGCTCGACTAGGTTACCCTATTTGTCCTGGTGACGTTATGGTCAGCAACGCTCATTGGGTCAATACCACCAGTGACTGGAAACATCGTATCGATCAACTCATCACTAGCGCCAGTAGTGAAAGTGTTCTGGAAAT
>ASHK01000251.1 GCA_000695745.1 Vibrio madracius
TTCGAAGCTTACGATCACCACTAGTGCTCTTGCATCCTGAGTGGTTAGATATTGATGGGAACTCTGGTCAATACACTGGCGAAGACCAAGTTTATCTCTTTATACCGGTTTGCAATAACGCCTATTTCTCGTACATTTCTTCGCTAATACACCAGAATATATTGTTGACGCATATCACATCCTATCAATCCCATACATAGTGGTTACATTAAAAGCAATATTCTGTGTAAAGAATATTTCACACGCCAATATCTTCTATGAGAAAAAATAGTAAGCCCTTTTCTAAATATAACTTTCTGTTATAAACTCAATTCAAACTTAATAACCATTTTCTTTGTATGGTTATATTTAAATTAAATGGTCATCCGTCCAATTTTCTAGACACTGGTCACTTTTTAAGGTAAATAATAAAAATAGACGAGCCTTTTATAGAAATATAGCTACACTGTCAGAGCTGGAATTGCCGCATGTATAATAATTTTTAGACGCTTACATTTACCAGAATATTAACGGAAGTCGTATGGTAGAAACCGAACGTTTATTAACAGCTATTTATGAAGAGTCCCCAACAGGTGCTTACTTAAAACGTAATCACTTGCTCTCACGTAATAGCGATTACACGCCTCAATTCTCTTTTCGCCAGTTAATTGGAATACCTGACGCATTCAGCAGTCACGCCTTAATTACGACTATCCGTGGTAGTAATAGGCAGCTAGTACACAAAAATACAATCAATCGCGACATACAAATAACCAGAAAACCGGCTGCTTTTGGTGAAAACGTTCTACCAAAAGCAATTATCACAACAAAACCAACACTAACTGTAATAACGTCTGCTCAGTCGTCAGATAGCCTGATTGACTTTAAGTGGTAACGAAATACTGATCAGTAAAGGAGAATAACATGGCTTCTATTTTTATGAGAATAGACGGAACAACACCAAAAGGTGCCGCAACTATAGAAAAAATTGGTGGTAAAGATGGCTTCTTCGCTATTGGCACTGTCACTTGGAGCGCAGTGCGTGGTGTCGGCATTGATGTCGGTAATGCTAACAACGCAGACCAAGGTATGGTTGCACTCGGTGAAGTAAACGTGACACGTAGTTGCGATGGTGCAACACCTCACCTAACGACTTTTCTTTACGCTCCGGGCGGCGAAGGGAAAACGGTTGAGATCGTCATGACTAAGCCAAACCGAGAAGGTTCTGGTGCCGATCCTTACCTAATTCTAACGCTTAAAGCCGCGCGTATGTCTAGTTACAATATGACAGGTACTGACGGTTCACTACCTAATGAAGCGTTCAGCCTTACTTATACTGAAATTTCTAAGGCTTACTACATTGAAGGTGAAGGCGGTAAGATCGAGAAAGGCCCTGAAGTTGGCTTTGACGCTACCGCAGCTAAAGTGACATCGACAGCTGCTTAATGGAACCCTGAGTTCCATTGTAGGTCTTGGTTGCCAACATGAACGAGCAATTAGGAACTACTCATAATGTGTAAGCTAATGGCACCAGTAGAAACACTGCTTCATACGTAAGCGACCTGTGACTATTGATGTCATTAGCAGACACTGCATACATTACAGAGCTTCTGCTCAGTAATGTATGCAACTATCACTCAACGAAAGATGCTAAGTTGAATAATGTCTGTTCATATAGCACGACAAAAATCTATTCCACTCCCCTTATTGATCTCACTCTCACTAAATTTGTAACCACCTAGAATCTGGAACAATTAATGCAATGGTTGTCACAGTTTCTTGTGAAAACCACAAATTCCCCAACTCGTAACACATTCAAGGAGAGAAATGATGTTAGATAAGTTTGTAGACTCAATACAGACGAATACTGGGCTTGAAGAGATAAGTGTCCGCTCTGTATTTGGCGGAAAAGGCGTTCTATCGAATGGTGTGAT
>ASHK01000252.1 GCA_000695745.1 Vibrio madracius
ACTAGAATCGAAAATGGCTGCCTGTATATGTTGTTTAATGCAGCCAGCACGCAACAGTTAACTCTCGCACAGCGGCGTTGGTTGGTGAGCGTACTTTCACCTGAAACGATATTGCAACATGATCAATTGTCAGAACTGTTAATGGCATCGATCCCAGCTTATAACTTCTTACCTAGTTGGACACAGATTAAACCCTGTCAACCTGAGCCGGCATCGCTTCCAAGTTGTTTGGATATAGCGGTTTACGACCATCTAGTGATCAAAGATTGCGCTCAAGTGATGAAACACACTTTGAATCAATTGGGTATCGACTGCACCATCAATGTCTACTCGCTAGAGGAACTGCATAAGTTGTCGCAACACCGTGAGCTCAATGAACCGTTAGTGATTGCCAGTTTTAATGTAGATGATAATTTGCCTATCTCTGTTTATCGATGGTTGATGTCAGATTCTATTTTACACCAAGGTTTATCGGATGATGCTTCAGCGTGGCTAAGAGCTGAAGTGGTCAATGTTCGTGAACATAGCCAAGTGACTCATTATTTGGCGAAGCTAGAGTCTATCGCGACAACGATGCATTACCAGAACTGGCTTACACCTCTATTTCATCATAGACAGACATTGCGTTGGAAAGGGTGCTGCAGGGAGTATCTATTACGGATTGGTCTTGGCCAGATTTCAGAAATGTTTGGATTGAGGATGACATCGATAATTAGTGACAGTGTCATGGGGCCTGCGAAACAACAGGCTCCATGACATATTGGCTATTTTAAAGGGTCATTATCAGGCAAGGCACTGTGAAGCCAGATAGCGAGTCGTTTTTTGATGTGAGGTCCATCTTCTTTGTCTTCTGGGAGAGGGACGATTTGTTTTACTTCTACAAGAAAATGATAGAGAGCTTTTGCTTTCGTTGCGGGGGTTGCGGATTGATCGTGAATCGGATAACCCTGCATCGCTGCCATTTTGCAACCTACTTCCAATGCCTTTTTGAATAACTTGTCCTCGTTTTCGAGCTTCGTTGTTTTTGACATTTCTTACCTCGCACGCTGATAGCTATGATGTTATTCGATGGTGGTCATTACGTGATGGTACATTACCACCGTATCATCACGTGCAATGATTTAGAACTCTGGCGTGCGCGCTTAACTCAATTTTGAAGGGTTAACCACAAACCGCGGCGCAATCGCCTTGATGAGTATTAAGCGTAGTCGAATCCATTAGCGTGGTATTTTAGCAGACGAAAATAATAAGCCTCACGGTGTTGTGAGGCTCAGCTGAGATTATTGGTCTTTGATGGTCTTCTTCAAATTCTGCATGAAAGTCTTAAAGTGAGGCATAAAGTCGGCGAATAAAGGATGTTTACGCTCTTGCATCATTAGCGGGCCTAATAAACGGAGACTGACGCCAAGACGCGTTGCCGATGTGTCATCCAATCCGCTTGATTGCTTCATTTTGTCGATGATGGCAAACATATCTTCTCTGTCTTCAATGTCAAAGGTCATGGTTTGACGCTCGCGATCTGCTTTTGGTATTGGTTTCTTCGATAGTGATTCGATAAGTGTTGTGTTTAGTCGTAAGGGAATTCATAGTTCGCTCCTCAAGGGGATCATTAATATTAAATCTAGCTTTTTAAGAAGGTTTCGATTTTAGGTTTTACGGTCATCGACATAACGGTCATGATCGTTAAGCCAACAGGCAGCGCGGCAATAAAGCTTTTAAACCATCCAGTGACAAATACCGTCATATCGGAAAATCCAGTCTTGAAATTGCGGATAATTAAGTTGATAATGTCAACTATAAATATAGTAGTTGATAATGTCAACTACATTGTGGGGATCACTATGTCTGAAAACACCTCTCTTGAATCGATTTTTCGCCTCGTTCATACGTTGAAGCGTCAAATGAGTGAACAAATTGAAAGCCTTGATTGCGATGTAGCACCGATGCATATCCGTGTAATGAAGATCATTACTAAGCGCGCGCCGTGTACGTCAATTGATATTGCTAACCTGCTAAGCCGAGATAAAGCTCAGGTGACAAGACTTATTAATACGCTGATCTCAGAGGGGTTGTTGGAGAAAGCCCCAATCCTGAAGACAAGCGAAGCCACTTTCTAATATTGACGCCCGCGGGTGAAGCAATCATGAATAAAGTGGCGGAGATTGACGAATCGATGCTGCTTCAAATGACGGCGGGTATTGATAAGCAAGACTTAGCCAAATTTGCTGCCGTTGCGGATGCGATGACGGATAACTTGACGAATTAGCGTTGTAATTTAGATAGTGTGGGCACCGTCAACCCCGGAACTTTAAGGAAACAGTGGTAAATTGCCGCAATCTTATTAGAATGCGCGATTCAATTTGATCGTTAACCAGAGCGACTTTATATGCTTCGTGATTACACCTTTAACTGCCTAGTGACCATGCCACGTCATGAACTGGAAGAGTTCAGTCTTCGAATGATTAGCCGAATGGTGCCAGAAGATGTTATGACTGAGTTGTTTACCTTTGAACACGAAGAAGTAGACAGCGAAGAGCGCATGATGACAGCGCGCCTTGACGCAACGTTGCGCATGACAGCGATTGCTCTAAGCGAGATTCAACAAGCGTTTGATGACTCTGACAACGCTAAGCAGAACAGTGAGCGAATGACTCGATTAGTGCTTTGGCACTTTTATGCCATTTCATTCAATTTAGAGACGGCAATTACGTTGGAAGCGCACTGTGAACAGGTCGAAAAACTATTGATTGACCCTCCACAAGATGCGTTTGGCTGGGTGAAAATATTGACTGAGTTGCTGCACACGTATGCGAAGATAAACGCTGATCTTAATCCGCAACAAGACGCGGAATAATTTGCTGACAACTCGTTTGTAGTTAGGAGTAAGCCTTGAGAGCTGGGGACGTTGTCCTAGAACTTAGAGGCTTAACCAGTCCAGTTAGAGCGGGTTCCTAAAACGATGTCGCGACGGTCTTAATATAATCCTTGGGGGTTAAGCCAAACTTACCTTTGAAGCGTTGACTAAACCTTCCTTCCGACTGGTAACCACACGACTGCGCCAACAAAGCGATATTACGAGTCCCGCTCTGTATTAAAGACAAAGCATGATTTAATCGCACTTCTGCCAATACTTCTCGGTACTGTGTGCCTTCTTGTTTAAGTTTACGAATCAAAGTGGCACGACTCATCGCAAAGTGGATCGCAACGGTTTCTAGCGCATGCTCTTCACTGGGAGACAGTGAAAGGTAGCGACTTAACTTTTGACTAAATAGGGTGTTCACATCAGAGAATAACTGATGCAATGCGCCGAGTTCTGCTAATTGTTGGTAAAGCCCCATCACCCAAAAGGTACGTGTTTCGTTGCTCATGTTGTACTGATCAAATGAGAACAAAGCATTGAGTATGTCTTGCAGGCCGCTGGTTGCACTTAGCAGCAGTGTTTCCTCTCCTTGACCATTATTTCTACTGAGCTCGAGCATAGATTCCGGCGGTAAACAATGAAAGCTGAAGACTCGAGATAAAAATCGTCCTTTTTGTGGTAAATTTTCGAAACTGAGTGAGGCAGACGCATCACTCAGCAACAATTTTGAATGGGATACATCTATAGCACTATCTTTCCAAAACAGTCGCTTACTGCCGGAAATAATTTGAATAATACTAGGGGAATGCATTCGCACGTTTCTCAGTTTTTGGCTTTGCTCGGCGCGAAATAGCGTCACTTGGTATGGATTGCTCATCATTTCCCCTGTTATTGTTCAAGTTAGCGAGTATAAGTAGCCGTTAATTTTGCTTTATCTAATGCCATATTATTGAGTGTGAAGCCGACAACTGCTGATGGCGTGTTTTCGCTTAGATCCAACTTTTCAGTTGGTAGTGCCAGACGGTAAATTGATAACGGTGCATGCCATCTGCTTTAGGAGGGCAAACACCGCCAAACCCAACAGTGCCGTAATCAATGCGCGACTCTTGTCCACCAAGCTTCTCAATGTCGGCTCCTCGTGGTAATTCCGTCACAGAAGCGGGGATGTTAAAAGCAATCCAGTGCCAAAAGCCACTGCCAGTAGGTGCATCTGGGTCATAAGCAGTGATGGCGAAACTCTTAGTACCAGCAGGAGCATCGCTCCATGATAGCTGAGGTGATAGGTTGCCGCCATCGCAACCCCAGCTGTTATATTCAAAGGTTTTGGCCATTGGGTGCCCTTCTTGAATATCTTGACTCTTCAACTCAAATGCGTGCGCTGACCCCATAGCTAATAGGCTTAATGTTAAGACTGATTTGGTGATGATTTTCATTGTGATGCTCCGATGTTTAAGTTCGGAGTTAAGTCTATCGCCTAAATATCATTGAGATGCAACAATAAGTATCACATTTCACTTTTATATCTATTTTAATGATACTTATTGTGAATTTTGTGCGATTTTTCGATGAAACTTGAACATCCCATGGCGTTCTTTTATCACGACTCATTGTTGATAAAGCGAATGCAGCAAACAACCATTATCTATGGCATAATCGCGCGCCGTAAAAGCCGAGCTTTTTATTTTTTAATGTACTTAACTAGAACGATACCGATGACAACTGAATCAACCGTGATTATTGGATTGCATAATCCTAAAAGTCCAACAAATGTAGGCGCAGTGATGAGAGCTGCAGGGTGCTATGACGCATCTCAAGTTCGCTACAATGGGACTCGTTACAGTCGAGCGGTCAGATTTCAAACAGACACGCAGAATACTCAGGAACGAATCGCTTTGGTTGAGATGGATGATCTTACCGCTGAGCTGGATAAAGATGTGGCTGTTGTTTGTGTTGAGTTTGCTGTAGGGGCGACCTCATTACCTTCATTCAGCCACCCAGAGAACGCGGTATATATTTTTGGACCAGAGGATGGATCGCTCCCTCAAGACATAGTGGATAGGGCCGACCACGTGGTTTATGTGCCTACGCATGGTTGCATGAATCTGGCGGCGACGGTCAATGTAGTGCTTTACGACCGCTTAGCCAAATCCATAGGTCAAGTTGATGATTATCAACAAGTGATCGCTAATCGAGACAACAAAAATCGCCTCAAAGTGAAGGCGGCATCCGACCAAGTTACACAGTGATAAACAAGTAATCGTATCGCAAACCGCGTTCGCCAACTGTCGCTGGCGCGGTTTGCGCATATTGTTGTGAAAAACAATTCCCTTTTGTTTCTGTAACCTTGGTGTTATACATATATATA
>ASHK01000253.1 GCA_000695745.1 Vibrio madracius
TCGAAGCGAAGCTTAGCGACTTCTAAGTGAAGCTGGTTATCACTATATACATTTTCTTGTACGAACCTTTCATTACCTTTGGTTATATCATTAGTACCCAATTCATTTTTATATGGGTCTAGATAAACGAGCTCTTCAGAAATTTTGCACAATTCTGGGTTGATAAAGTGGCCAACGAGCTTTTTTTTGCCCAATGAACTCATCATTAAGTCTGAGCTTTGTGTCAGCGTTTTTACCAGGAATGTTGAGATATGCTCCGCAAGTAGTGGGTATGTTGTGAAACTCAGCAGTCCGGTACGTAATACTTCATGATCGGATAAATCCTCCATAATGCAGCAGCACATAACTGGGTCATATTTATATACTTTTGGCACTAGTCCAGGTGCGTATTGGTCTTGAATTTGTAAGATCTCACACTCTATTCTGTTTCTATCTGTTGTTAGTTTATAGTCTGGTGTTGATCTGGCTGTTTCACCTGCCTGTTTTACGATAACAGATCTACCACTCACTTGATCTTTCACTCGAAAGACAAAGTTTAGATTACCATCTCCGATTTCTTTTGCCGACAAAATAGACTCTTGGTTAAAGAAATCAATATTGTCCATGACATAGTTGGTTACGCTATTTTCATCTAGCATAAATTTATTTCTAAGCGTCATTTTGTTACCTTGACCATTATTTTATTGTTAGTGATATTTAAAGTTATTATTGCCATGTTTAATAATATAGTGTCGAATGGCATTATTACAGCACGCGTAATTTATAATTATCCATAGTGAATAGATAATTATAAATTAATAATGGTGATGTGGGTAATCATTGAGCCGAAACGAAAGGTTTCGATGGCTCAATGCTGGTATTAAATTTGGTGTATGATCTTTTATTATTTTTTACATTGAATAACTTGTGCTTTTTGTTCAAGAAATCCATTTGACTTCATACTTTCGTTGACCTCGTCAATCACAATGTAATCAAAATCTGAAAGATCGCATATTTTATATGTATCGTTGTCACCAAATTTTGTATGGTCAACGATGAGGTATTTCGTTGTCGCTTGATCGATCATCGTTTTTCTTATTTTTGATTCCATCAGGTTATTGTCTGCGATTCCAAATGTAGTGGACATGGTCGTACAGCTAATAAATGCTTTTTTAACCCAAAAGCTTTGCATATTTTCGATGGCTTTTTCACCAATAAATGATTTGGTGGTTTTCCTTAACGAGCCACCTAGCGCAATAACCTCTAGGTAGGGCTCTTCCATCAGCTCATTCACTATATTTATTGAGTTAGTAATAATAGTGACTCTTTTTTTCTCGGTCTTTATCCTTCGTGCAATTGAAAGCGCCGTAGTGGAACTATCTAACGCGATAGTGTCGCCATGCGATATCATATCGACACAGTAGACTGCTATTTTTTCTTTTTCTTCTACAAATAGTGCCTCACGTACTTTTGCTGGCACTTCAATGTCTTTGCTGTCAAATAAATATGCTCCACCTCTTACACGGCATATTTCCATTTCTTTTGAAAGCTTTGCCAAATCTCGTCGGATAGTCTCGTCTGATACATCCAACTCTAAACACATGTCTCTATTGAGTATGCTGCCTTCTTTGGTCAGTTTTTCTTTAATGTAATTCAGTCTATCTCTTGCTAGCATTCCACAAAACTCCACATGTTTCCACATTTCCCAACTTTACTCCCAAAAATGATTTAGTCAAACTCACATTGAGTGATTTTTGAACTTTGTAATGAATAGGTGATTGACTTCACTATTTTTAGTTTCATAAAGCGGTGCTTTGTGACATTTGTCTCGTTTGATTTTTGTTAGTTAGTGGCATCCAGACCAAGCACAACCAAAGGTGAGTGGAGAGTCATGTTTAAAGCGTGGGGAAGCCGATTTTTTCGTGGTTTTTATTTTAACTATATGATTTGCAGTGAGAATGTGTTTTTTAACCTTCAGTTTTTAAGTGTGTGACGTAGAAGTTATCCTAGTGTTATGTGGTAAGTTGTGGGTAGATGTTGGAACTTGCTGGATAAAATGGTTTCGCGACATGCCCTAGTCACTTTTCCACCTAGATTATCGAGTACTAGGTGTGTTTGCCTGCTTGCTTAAATTTGTATGGAGCGAACATTGCTCGAGGCTGTCAGTATTGAGTTGAATAGCTGCAAAACACTACTGGTATCACAGCGGATAGGGAATTATTT
>ASHK01000254.1 GCA_000695745.1 Vibrio madracius
TTGCTGGCAGAGCAATACCGTTATCAAGTGACACTGCGCATGACGGCGCAAGCATAACGTTTCATTACTCAAAAGATTGAATGTCGCTTGCTCGGCGTGTGCTTAGCAAGCGAACCTGAAGAATTAAGGATACAACATGGCAGATATTAAACTTTCCAACGTAGTGAAACGCTATGGTAATTCAACCGTGATCCACGGTGTGGATCTTGATATCAAAAAAGGTGAGTTCGTTGTTTTTGTCGGCCCGTCTGGTTGCGGTAAATCGACGCTGCTTCGTTTGATTGCAGGTCTAGAAGAGATTACTGACGGTGTCCTAGAAATTGATAATACAGTGGTTAACCATGTCGATCCTGCAGAGCGCGGTATCGCGATGGTATTCCAGTCTTATGCTCTATATCCACACCTAACTGTTGAGGAGAACATGGGCTTTGGGATGAAGATGAATGGCTTCCCTAAAGACGAAATTAAAATGCGAGTGGACCGAGCAGCAAAAGCGTTGCAACTTGACCATCTAATGGATCGTAAACCAAAAGATATGTCAGGAGGTCAGCGTCAGCGTGTGGCTATTGGTCGAGCGATTGTTCGTGATCCAAAAGTCTTCCTGTTTGATGAACCGCTTTCCAACCTTGATGCTGAGTTACGTGTGGACATGCGCCTACAAATTGCCAGTTTGCACCGTGAGCTTGATACGACCATGATCTATGTGACGCATGACCAGGTTGAAGCGATGACGCTCGCCGACAAAATTGTTGTGTTGCGAGATGGACAAGTTGAGCAAGTTGGTTCTCCGCTTGAGCTATACAATTGCCCGGCCAATGAATTCGTCGCGGGCTTTATTGGTTCACCAAAGATGAACATGCTTCCAGCCCACGTAACTCAAGTTGGTGATGGTGAGATTACTATCTCGCTGCCAGACCAGCAGTTGATCACAGTGAAGGTTGACACGTCTAAAGTTAAAGAAGGCGATAAGGTGAGCTTTGGTTTACGTCCTGAGCATATTGCTTTAGACAATTCAGGCGAGCAAAAACTGCACTTCTCAACACAAGCAGTAGAACGTTTGGGTAACAGTACTTATCTGTTCGGTATGGTGGCAGGTTTTGATAACTACCGAGTGCATGTTTCAGGTGATTTTGAAGTGACTCGTGGTGACGAGTTGGATTTGAGCTTCAATGTGGCAGATTGCCATATCTTCTTAGATTCACTGTGCATCTCAAATATCTAAAGTTAAAAGGGCTAGCAATTCGCTAGCCYTTTTTATCTGGTTAGGTCAGTGCGTAGCGCGTCCAGACTTTAGAGCGCCAGCGTCGAATCATCACTATGCCGCGAACCCATTCGTCCATCCCAATAGCAATCCAAGCGCCGATCACACCATAGCCCCAATGAAGCCCCAATAGGTAGG
>ASHK01000255.1 GCA_000695745.1 Vibrio madracius
TTGGTAGTGCATTCCATACCGCTTTCACTAACGTTGCCAATGGGATAGCGAAGAATACCCCCCAGAAACCCCATAAGCCACCAAACACCAGTACTGCAACAATTATCGCCACTGGATGTAAGTTTACCGCTTCAGAAAAGAGTACGGGTACCAGAACGTTACCATCCAATGCTTGGATAATACCGTAAGCAACCAGTAGCCAATAAAACTGTGGAGCTAGACCCCACTGGAATAAACCTACCATTGCAACTGGCACAGTGACTGCCGCAGCACCGATGTAAGGGATAAGTACAGAGAAACCGACCAACACTGCTAACAACACGGAATAACGAAGGTCTAGGATAGCGAACGTAATATAGCTTACAGAACCAACAATCAAGATCTCGAGTACCTTGCCGCGAATGTAGTTGGAGATTTGCTGATTCATCTCAACCCACACTTTGTTCGCAAGGCGACGGTTACGAGGTAGCACCCCACTCGCCATGCGAACCATTTCTTCTTTGTCTTTGAGTAAGAAGAACACCAGTAATGGCACTAATATCAAATACACGGCTAGAGCTGCTAGACTGACAAGCGATGCTAGCGAGCCTTTCACAACGTTTTCACCTAACACTAGAACTTTATCTTTCACATTACCCATAATGGTTTCGACTAAATGAATCTCAGCCAAATCAGGGTAGCGTTCTGGTATCGTTGCGACAAACTGCTGCAGACCGTTATACATATTTGGAATGTCATTCAACAAGTTGCCGACTTGATTCCAAATTGTTGGCACCAAACCAAAAATAAGCTAACAACATTAAGCTAATAAAAAGCAGGATAACCATCACAACCGACAGGGTTCTTGGCATGCCAAGTGCGCACAGTTTGCTGACAGGCCACTCTAGCAAGTAAGCCAACACAATCGCCACTAATAACGGAGCAATCAAATTACCGAAGAAGTAAATAGTAATAAATCCAAAGAGCAGAATTACTACCAAACTCACTGCATCTGGGTCGGAAAAGCGTCGCTTGTACCAACGACGGACCATATCTAGCATCAATTAATCATCCTGTTTACGAATATTGATAACGCTCACTTCACCTTCAACCTATGATGTATCTTGGCATTCTGGATAGATAAGTATTGAAGGACGTCCGAGACTGAATGCTTGTCGACTAACCTTACCGACAATAATTGCCTGCTTCAATCTGTTTAAATGCACGCTTGACTAACAGCAATGACATCGGGCAGCGCTCTGCAACTAAGTCTAGATGTATATCAATCATTCACTTTCCATTTGAACAGCGTGAAACCAAGCATGAGCGTTTCGAATCTCTCAAAGTCTTCCATTGTAAAGACTTTTAGTAACATACCCAACCTGTAAGTGTTACAGAAACTGTGAATAATAGATATTCAAACCAAGTCGAGCTAACAAACCACAGGAATGGTATATAAATGAGAAAACCTTTCYTATCCAAGTTCCGTATGCAAAAATGAGAAACAAGAGGATAAGGTAGGAAACCAAGTCAGGATTTCATGGTCAAAACTACCACATTTTAAGGAGTTACCTCAGTCGTATGTTGAAACGCGCCCGTTCATTGATTTGCCTATGCGTCGCTGCCGCAATAAGCGTCCCCCAAGTTGCCTATGCCGAAATCGATTTACCCGATATCGGAACGGCAGCTGGTGCCACGCTGACCATAGACCAGGAACTCATTTATGGCGATGCGTACATGCGGATGATTCGCGCTAGCTCTCCGATTGTGAATGATCCCGTACTCAACGAGTACGTTGACTCTATCGGCCATCGATTAGTCTCCAGTGCTAACGATGTAAAGACGCCTTTTACCTTCTTTATGATCCGCGATCGTAATATCAACGCATTCGCGTTCTTTGGTGGTTATGTCGCACTGCATACCGGTCTTTTTTTGCATGCCCATACGGAGAGTGAACTTGCCTCAGTCATGGCACACGAAATTGCTCACGTCACTCAGCGCCACTTAGCGCGCCGCATGGAAGACGAAGCTCGCCGTTCTCCGGCGACCGTTGCTGCACTTGTTGGTTCGCTACTATTGGCAATCGCGGCTCCCCAAGCGGGTATGGCGGCACTGACTGCAACGACCGCAGGATCGATGCAAGCATCGATAAACTACACTCGCAGTAACGAAAAAGAAGCCGA
>ASHK01000256.1 GCA_000695745.1 Vibrio madracius
GCTAGGCTAACTACTGCGTTCTGAGTAACTTTCATGTGAGCTCCAAAGATTGGCCTTGAGATACCATTGAAACAGAGTCACATTGCGACTAGCAAGCACACTCAAATGATCATCTCATCAAAAAATTAATCCGCCTTTAAGCGGCGTGTTCGCATATTATGGGGTCAGAAATAAGAAACTCAATCATTCAGGCTTAAAAATTCCGATTAATTCCTCATCACCGCGTTCAGTTTTCTCTACAGCTTTTGGAGTGCGTTGTTCTTTGAATTCACACTCTACACATTCCACCCACTCAACATTGTGGTCTATCCACCAGCGCAAACTGTCTTGCTGGCTACACTTAGGGCAGCTTGCCCCGGCAATAAAACGTTTCTTGGTACTGCTCATGTTACTTCCTAATTCCGACCTTCAACCGCAATGGCTTTAACTTCAACGTTAATCCCAGAAATTACGCGATTGACGATCATTTTCCATTTCACGGCCGAAGATCTCTTCGAGTTCTTTACGAGCTTCTTTCGACCTTTGTGCCAATTCTTTATCTTCACTGTGTTGAGGCAATAGCTCTTTAAGCATGGCATTATCCAGCTTTCTAAAGTGCGCTTCTGCGCGCTTTGCCTCATAAGGATGAAATCCTAGCTCCACTAACGCCTGACGCCCCAAATCAAGTGCCCCTAAGAATGTCTCACGCGAATAGCATTGCACGCCATGATTCATCAGTTGATAGGCCTCGACTCGGCTTCGAGCCCTTGCTAAGACCCTCAGCTTAGGAAAATGGTTATGACAAAGATCGACCACTTCCATAATTTCCTCTGGAGAGTCGGTACAGATAATAATCGCTTCGGCTTTATCGGCGCCCGCCGCTCTTAATAAATCGACTTGTGTCGCATCACCATAAAACACCTTATAACCGTACTTTCTCAGTAGATGAATTTGGCTCGCATCACTTTCTAATACGGTAACTTTGACCTTATTGGCGTACATCAAACGACCGACAATTTGTCCAAATCGTCCAAAGCCAGCGATGATCACTCGTGGCTGCCTATCCTCAACATCGGTTTTAATGGTGGTTTCTTCTGCTTGATTGAGTGATTTCTCAAACCATTTTTTCTGTCCCATCAGCAGCAGTGGCGTGGTTACCATCGACAAACTCACCACAACCAGCAGAAAGGCCGACTCTTGGGCAGGCAGTAGCCCTTGCGCGCTCGCCGCGGTAAAGATAACAAAGGCAAATTCACCACCTTGACTCAAAATCGCCGCCATTTTACTGCGCGATTTCGGTCCGATACCAAACAAACGGGCCAGTACGTACAAGATAAGCCCCTTGATAATGACCAAAGACACCACAGCACACAGCACTGCAAGTGGTTCAGAAATCAGTAATCCAAGGTTTACCGCCATCCCCACTGCGATAAAGAATAACCCTAGTAGCAGACCTTTGAATGGCTCAATGG
>ASHK01000257.1 GCA_000695745.1 Vibrio madracius
GGGAGAACGCTCACATTTAGCAAATCCGATAATATCTTTTAATACTCATGTAAATGATGTAATTAATCTTGTGGCGATGGAATATAATACCGATGAGAAAATTATCATTGTTGGTCACAGTTATGGTGGGCATGTAATTACATCAGCAGCAAACTCGATACCAAATAAAATAGAAAAAATTATCTACATAGACGCTTATATTACCCAGAATTCAGATCTTGATAGCGACTTCTATGTTAAAGACTTTGGCTTCTCCGGTGAGATTACGCCAACTCATTACGCAATTCCCCCGTCATGGGAAACCTATTGGTCAGAACCTAATAGCAAGGGACCAAAGGATGTACCGCATTTAGCAAAAACGCTACAGTTTCCAAAGGAACTATTTCAAAACCAGCATGAGGTTGCGAAAATTAAAGGCGCTTATGCCTTATTTACAGAGGGATTAGATATGAATACCCCTTTGGAAAAACAAGAATTTTGGCAGAAGGCCAGTTATGAAAAAGCAATAGAACTTGGCTATTTTATACAAGAGAAACCTTGGTCTCATAATGCACATAGGACGGATGCTAAAGTATTTACATCAATGTTAGTTGAATTAATTAATAATGCTTCATAATAAAGGAATTTTCTTAATGAGAAATGCTATTTCATTAGCTTTATCAACTTCTATACTATCAAGTTTTGCTGTTGCTGGCGAAGTAAAGGTTTGGGCATGGGATCCAAACTTTAACGTTGCTATTATGAATGATGCTGCTGAAATTTACAGTCAGACTCACCCTGATTTTAGTCTTGTTGTTGAAGATTCTTCAAAGGACTCCGTTGTTCAGAAACTGCATACATCCTTAAGCTCGGGTGTTACCAATGCCTTGCCGGATATTGTACTAATTGAAGATTACAATGCACAAAAATTCTTACATGCTTACCCAAATTACTTCGTACCACTAAACAGTTATATTGACTACACTAAGTTTGCTCCATACAAGGTTGAGTTAATGACGATTGACAAAAATACGTATGGAGTACCATTTGATTCGGGAGTAACGGGGTTATTTTATCGTTCTGATTATATCCAGTCTGCTGGGTATACGCATGAAAACTTGGTCGATATAACATGGGATGAGCTGATTAAAATTGGCGTCGATGTCAAAGCAAAGACTGGCAAAAGCTTGCTCTCTTATGACCCCAATGACGCGAGTTTAATACGTGTCATGATGCAATCTGCGGGCGCCTGGTATTTTGATGAGAATGGTCAGCTAAACATTAAAGACAATGAAGCGTTACAAGCTGCGTTGAAAGTAATCAAAGATCTGCATACAAATAATGTGATTAGACCTATTACTGGTTGGCCAGATTTTGTTAGCTCATTTAACAATGGTGATGTCGTCACTGTTCCAACCGGAGTTTGGATAACCGCTACGATAAAATCTCAATCTTCGCAGTCCGGAAAATGGCAAGTGGCTCCGATTCCAAAACTGGAGGTGAAAGGGGCGAAAGCTGACCTCAAATCTAGGCGGGTCAAGTTGGTATGTGTTGAATACATCCGATAACAAAGATCAAGCGATTGACTTTTTAAATCAGATATACGCTAACAATGATAACTTCTATCAAGAAATACTGGTGAAAAATGGCGCTGTTGGCTCGTATCTACCAGCAGTAGATGGTGCCGCTTATAATGAACCTGACCCTTACTTTAGTAACCAGAAAGTATTCAAAGACTTTGGTCATTGGGTGGCAGAAATTCCACAGGTAAATTACGGCATGTTCACCTATGAAGCCGATGACGCGGTTAAAGCGAATTTAAATGCTTATATTCAAGGTCATGTGACGTTAGAAGCGCTACTAGACAACGTACATAATCAACTTAAGTTCCAAATTCAATAGTCTTTAGTTTGAACAGTCCCGAATGGAGCGAATCCTCTTCGGGATTGTTCAGTGGTCGATATGGTGATTTGGTTGGTTTGACTTAATCAAATGAGACGCTTCATTAACCAATGATTTTGCTTTTCAAAGTGAACAGAGCTTAGATCCCAAGTGCACCGTTCTTTCTCGTTTGAACAAGAATAACCGCCAAATATAACCAACCTTCACGTGTGGCAAGATAGGTAATATCACCTGCCAATTTTCCGTTCGGAGTTGTAGCGTTAAAGTCCTTTAAATTAGTTTTTCTCGGAAAATGATTACTTGATATTCACCTAAGCCATCATATTTTATTGTGGTTAGAGTTGAAAAATTGACTTCCACGATACCACAGTAAGAGCCAGTAATAATCGCTTCACCCGCTTGAAAATCAATACCACGGCGAGTCATTGCATTGATGAGCCAGTAGATTGGGGTTTGTGCTAGTTTGTTTGGGTGCTTACCTGCAAACGTCTGAACATTGTTTTCTTGAGAGACAGTAATTTGGATAGTCTCTGCATCAAAAGCTTTCTCACGAGCAATCTCTGGCCCGATAAATAACCCTTGATTGACTAAACAGTCCGCCAGTTTCTCATAAAACTCAGCGCCGCTGTCGTCGGCATAGCGAGACTGCATAAGCTCTAGAGCCATGTGGCACGAGCCGATCGCATCATTGATCTGAGTTTCACTATAACCATTAGGGTTTGCAGGTAATGATTTAGCAAGGACGAATGCGATTTCTGGTTCAATTCGAACAGTATTGTTGTCAGCGAAGAGCTCGCAGACTTCTC
>ASHK01000258.1 GCA_000695745.1 Vibrio madracius
GAAGAGAAAGAAATGTTTGAGAATTTAACGGATCGTCTATCCAAAACGCTGAAGAATATCAGCGGTAAAGGTCGTCTGACCGACGACAACATTAAAGATACATTGCGCGAAGTTCGTATGGCGCTTTTAGAAGCCGACGTTGCTCTGCCAGTGGTTCGAGATTTCATCAAAGGCGTAAAAGAACGTGCCGTTGGTGTCGAAGTCTCTAAATCCCTAACTCCGGGCCAAGAGTTCATCAAGATCGTTCAAGCTGAGCTTGAGTCAGTGATGGGTGAGTCCAACGAAGCGCTGGACTTAGCGGCACAGCCGCCTGCGGTTATCTTAATGGCTGGTCTTCAGGGTGCGGGTAAAACAACCAGTGTCGGTAAGCTTTCTAAACTGCTTCATGAGCGTGATAAGAAGAAAGTTCTGGTTGTATCTGCCGACGTTTATCGTCCAGCAGCGATCAAACAGCTAGAAACATTGGCTACCGATATTGGCGTTGATTTCTTCCCTTCATCAGCAGATCAAAAGCCAATTGATATTGCCAATGCGGCTATCGATCATGCGAAGAAAAAATTCTATGACGTATTGATTGTCGATACCGCGGGTCGTTTAGCGGTTGACCATGAGATGATGGATGAGATTAAAGATCTTCACTCCGCCATCAACCCAGTGGAAACACTGTTTGTTGTCGATGCGATGACAGGTCAGGATGCGGCGAACACAGCAAAGGCGTTTGGTGATGCGCTACCGTTAACTGGTGTTATCTTAACGAAAGTCGACGGCGATGCTCGTGGTGGTGCGGCGCTTTCTGTTCGTCATATTACGGGTAAACCAGTTAAATTCTTGGGTGTGGGTGAAAAAACCGACGCACTAGAACCTTTCCACCCAGATCGCGTTGCATCACGTATCTTGGGTATGGGTGACGTTCTCTCTCTTATCGAAGATTTACAACGTAATGTTGATACCGATAAAGCAGAAAAGATGGCGAAGAAGTTCAAGGAGAAGAAAGGTTTCGACCTAGAAGATTTCCGTGAGCAACTTGGTCAGATGCAGAATATGGGCGGTATGATGGGAATGATGGACAAGCTACCGGGCATGTCTAACCTACCTGCCAACGTGAAAGACAAAGTCGACGACAAGATGTTTAAGCAGATGGAAGCCATCATCAACTCAATGACAATGAAAGAGCGTCAACGTCCAGAGCTGATTAAAGGTTCTCGTAAAAAGCGTATTGCTGCAGGTTCTGGCACCCAAGTGCAAGATGTTAACCGCTTACTGAAACAATTCACTCAGATGCAAAAGATGATGAAGAAGATGCAGAAAGGTGGCATGCGCGGAATGATGCGTAACATGCAAGGCATGATGGGTGGTATGGGTGGCGGCGGCTTTAATCCGTTTGGTCGATAGTCGTATATTGAGCCAGGTTTCAGTTCCTTAAGTTTCAAACTGTTATCTGCGTCACACGAGAAATGCTCGCCAAAAACTGGTGAAAAAATAGCTAAACCCCTTGCAATGCCTCGGAATAAGAGTAAAATTCCGGGGCTTTATTTTGGCACGAGACCTCAGGTTGCTCATTAGAGAAACACTTCTGAGGTCATTTTTATTATTGAGAAAGCAAAGAGGACGATATGGTAACCATTCGTTTGGCACGTCACGGCGCTAAGAAGCGTCCATTCTATCAAATCGTAGTAGCGGACAGCCGCAATGCAGCGACTGGCCGTTTCATCGAGAAAGTGGGTTTCTTTAACCCTACTGCTACTGGTCAAGAAGAAGGTCTACGTCTAGACCTAGATCGCGTTAACCACTGGGTTGGTCAAGGCGCATCTGTATCTGACCGTGTTGCTAAGCTAGTTAAAGACGCTCAAAAAGCGGCTTAATTGTTAGTTTAGTTAGCAGTATGTCGTCGATGAAAGGTAAAGACGCTATGAGCAATAATCCCGAAAGAATTGTTGTAGGTAAATTTGGTTCTACTTATGGCATTCGCGGATGGCTTAAAGTGTTTACCTACACAGACAATCCTGAAAGTATTTTCGATTACAGTCCTTGGTACATTAGTCAAAAGGGCGAATGGGTTGAATTAAAAGTTGAAAGTTGGAAGCGCCATAACAAAGGTATGGTGTGTAAACTAGAAGGTCTTGAGGTTCGTGAAGAAGCTCACCTACTGACTAACTTTGAAATTGCAATTGATCCAGCTGTGCTTCCTGAACTGTCAGAAGATGAGTTCTACTGGCGCGAATTGTTCGGCATGAAAGTAGTGACCACAAAAGGTTACGACCTAGGTGAAGTAACCGACATGTTGGAAACGGTTCGAACGATGTTCTGGTTGTGAAAGCAAATCTGAAAGATGCTTTTGGGCAAAAGGAACGGTTGATACCGTACCTTGAAGAGCAGGTGATCAAAAAAGTTGATCGCGAAGCTCAACGGATCGAAGTTGACTGGGATCCTGGATTCTAATCCTTAATTGGTAACTAAAAGAGCGAGAGAACAGATGTGGGTTGGCGTAATTAGCCTTTTTCCAGACATGTTCCGCAGCGTTACTGATTATGGAGTAACAGGTCAAGCGGTTAAAAAAGGTCTACTGTCGATTGAGACTTGGAATCCTCGTGATTTCACTCACGACAAGCATCGTACTGTCGATGATAGACCATACGGTGGTGGTCCTGGTATGTTAATGATGGTTCAGCCATTGCGCGATGCCATTCAAACAGCCAAGCAAGCATCACCGGGAAAGGCGAAAGTTATTTACCTGTCACCTCAAGGTCGTAAACTCGACCAAACTGGGGTAGAAGAGCTAGCGAAAAACGACAACTTAGTGTTGATTTGTGGACGCTACGAAGGGGTAGATGAGCGCATCATCCAAACTGAGGTTGACGAAGAATGGTCAATCGGAGATTTTGTGATGACAGGTGGGGAAATCCCAGCCATGACGCTAATCGACTCAGTCTCGCGGTTTATTCCGGGAGTATTGGGCGACTTTGCTTCAGCAGAAGAAGATTCTTTTGCAAATGGTTTGTTAGATTGCCCGCACTATACGCGCCCTGAAGTGTTAGATGGACTGGAAGTACCAAGTGTGCTGAAGTCTGGTAACCATAAGGACATTCGTCGCTGGCGACTTAAACAGTCGTTAGGCCGTACTTGGCTAAGAAGACCGGAGCTCCTGGAAAACCTAGCTCTGACTGACGAACAGGAACAATTACTTGCCGAGTTCATTAAAGAACATCGAATTAATAGCAAGTAACCTATTTAATTTAGTATCAGTTTATTCTAGGAATTTAAGAACATGAGTAACATCATCAAGGCTCTTGAAGAAGAGCAAATGAAATCAGACCTACCTAAATTTGCACCAGGTGACACTGTTGTAGTTCAGGTTAAAGTAAAAGAAGGTGACCGTGAGCGTCTACAGGCTTACGAAGGCGTTGTAATCGCTATCCGTAACCGTGGTCTTCACTCTGCTTTCACTGTTCGTAAGATCTCGAACGGCGAAGGTGTTGAGCGTACGTTCCAAACTCACTCTCCAATGGTTGATAGCATCGAACTTAAACGCCGTGGTGCAGTACGTCGTGCCAAGCTGTACTACCTACGTGAGCGTTCTGGTAAGTCTGCTCGTATCAAAGAGAAGCTTGCTAAGAAGTAATGCTATTTTACTAGCGTTCTCAAGTATTAAGCGGAGCCCAAGGGCTCCGCTTTTTTTATGTTTGAAGCGAACACATTAGCACTTGTACTCATGTGTCCGGTTAAAACTGTTGCCTATGAGTCCGGTCAATACCATAGGGGGCGGTAATTGCTGGACGAGGTTAGTAATTATCTTCAGACCAGCCATCGCTGTCAGACATATCTGGAGCGCCTGGAATCGTGTTCTCTTCGTCAGCCCACTCTCCAAAATCGATCATTTGGCACTGTTTAGAACAAAATGGGCGAAACGGGCTGTCTTCGTTCCAGACAACTTCAGCTTTACATTGAGGGCATGGAACAACGGTTGGTTTACTCATAGTGATTCCTGAGTGTTACTCTTAGCTACAAACAGCTAATTCAAATTCAATATCATTAGGGTAGCTTGCCCTGATTCAAAGGCAATGAACTTCACCGCAAAGCGGTTTTTATGTCCTGAAATCATAGGGTAGACGCCATACTCCATTGGAATAGATAGGCGAAGAATATTCGCTTCTTCAGCATCACTTTGATAAAACCCAGAGCGGGCAATCTGTTTCTTAAAACGACCAGTCTCGCGAGTGAGCTTTAACCACAGCTGAAGGGCATTCATAAGTGGCTTCACTGATGCCAACCAAGCTTCCGCATCGTGCATGCGTTTTTCAATCGGTAGGTGCAACCAGTAATGCAACGATGGCAAATCAAAGCAACACGATCCGCCCGGCAACCCAAATCGTTGACGGATTGTACTAAGGAAACGATCTTCTTTTAGTGATTGACCAAATCGTTCAGCCATCATCAAATTCTTATGAACAGCATCGAGATCTCTTAAGATCGAACCTAACATTTCCTGATCAACATCATCGACGTTGAGCCAAGCACGATACGTTTGGCGCTGCTTTTCAAGATCTTTGGCCAGCTCGCTTTTCAGTTGGATTTGCTCGAAGATCTCCAGTAAATCAAAGAGAGATTTGAAGAAAATTTGATACTGGTAGCTATCTGAAAAAGACGAGGAGTGCTGAAGCTGTCTCAAGAGAGATTCAACTCTTAGGTACATTCTTGTTTTTTCATTAAGAGGGTGTTCGAATCTATTTGTGATCATCTGCTAGCCTTTAAACGCTTCCCTGCTATTTTCACCGATTTTGTTCGCATAATGCTAGGTACTTTTGGTGTAATTCTGTGACTTGGGGCAAAAGTTGAGCGTTATCAGTATTATTATCAATCACGTCATCCGCGTGCAATAAACGAGTTTCTCGGTCTACTTGTGCTTTGAGTATAGAACGCGCTTGTGACTCAGGCACCCCATCACGTGTCATTGTTCGGTAAATTTGTGTTTCTTCACAAACATCTACGACCAGAATACGGTCGGCCATGCCTTGTAGACTATTCTCAATAAGAAGTGGCACCACCAATAGAGTATAGGGGCTGGTGGACGCGTCTAATTGGGCTTGCATTCGTTCCCTGATCATTGGATGAAGCAAGTTATTGACCCAGAGTTTTTCGTCTTCGTTAGCAAAAATGCGCTCCCGAAGAGCACTGCGATTAAGAGAACCATCTTCTTGGAGGATTCCAACACCAAAGTGCTGTGTTAATGTGTCAAGGCCTGCTGAACCTACTTCTACAACTTCTCGTGCAACGAGATCGGCATCGACTAAATCAATAGCGAAATTATCGTGAAAAAGGTTAGCAACGGTGGTTTTTCCACTTGCAATACCACCGGTAAGTCCAATAACAAATCCCATGATTACATTCCTATATAAGAGACAAGGTAATAATGAATGATTTGTTCTCCCCATAAAGCACTTATCCAACCAGCAATAGCCAAATAAGGGCCAAAAGGAAACGCAACATCAATTCCTTTTTTCTGCATTCGCAATTGAATGAGACCAAACAAAACCCCGACAACGGATGACATTAAAACGATCAGAGGTAAATGTTGCCAGCCTAACCACGCTCCAAGAGCCGCCAGCAACTTAAAGTCACCATAGCCCATTCCTTCCTTACCTGTGAGTAGCTTAAATAGCCAGAAAATAGACCATAAGCAGAGGTAACCAGCCATGGCACCAATGACAGAGTCCGTCAACGAAATGGGAGAGATACCCAATAATGCGAGGGCAATGCCTAACCACATTAGAGGCAAGGTAAGCTGGTCCGGCAACAACATGGTATCGAAGTCGATAAACGTAGCGCTGATAAGTATGAAGGTAAAAATGATTAACGCTAAGCTATATTCGCTGTACCCCAGCTGCAAAGCGACCGCCGCGGACATAGCCGCAGTCAAGAGCTCGATGAGAGGGTAACGCGCACTTATTTTATGACTGCAATGATGACATTTCCCCTTGAGCAGCAACCAACTGAGTACAGGAATGTTATCGATAATACGGATTGGTGTGTGGCATTTAGGACAAGCTGAGCGCGGTACACTCAGATTAAATTTACCTTCAGGAGGCGTAATCTTGTACTCAGGGAAAGCGTCGGCACACTCTTCACGCCAGCCTCGTTCCATCATTATCGGTAACCGATAAATGACGACGTTTAAAAAGCTGCCCACAATCAGCCCAAAAATAGCGGCAAACGTTGGGAAGAGCCACGGGTAATAAGAGAAAACGTCCATTATTGAATATGAAACCGTAAAATCAGTAAGTTATTGCCTATGTTAGCCTATTACTGACATTAAGTTAAAGATAGGTAAGTACATTGCGATAACTAATCCACCGATTATTGTGCCTAACACAACAATGATGAACGGCTCGATGATTTTTCCTAGATTATCAACAGTGCTATCAACGTCTGCTTCGTAAACCAACGCTATTCTATTGAGCATATCATCCAGCTTACCCGTCTCTTCTCCAATCATAACCATTTGCAGCACCAACTCTGGAAAGGCGCGAGTGTTTCGCATAGCAAGATGAATTGGGGTGCCAGCGGCAACACTGGTATGTATTGAAAGAATGGCGTGTTGATAGTATGAGTTGTCTGTGGTGTTTGCGCTCGCGTGTATACCTGCGAGTATAGGGACGCCAGAACTAAAACTGGTCGCTAGTGTCCGGCAGAATTTTGCGATGCTAGCTTTGCCGATAAGCTCACCGATGATTGGGACTTTAACAAGAAGTTTGCTGATATAGAGCATAGCTCTCTCACTTTTAGTACAGATCAACTTAAGGCTGGCAACCGATAGGCTAAGTGAAACGATAGCGAGCAAACCATAGGTTTGGCTCCAATCAGACAGATCTAGAACTAAGGTTGTAAACCAAGGCAAGTTAGCATTGAATCCTCTAAACATCGATTCAAATTCAGGTATGACATTAGTGAGCATTAAATAAGTGACTGCAATAGACACTATTAGCACCATGCTTGGATAGAGCATAGCTTTCACTATTTTAGCTTGCAACGCTTCGTCTTTCTCTCGATAGGTTGCAAGTCTCTCTAGTGCTGCAGCAATATTGCCAGACGACTCGCCAGTCGCAACCATGTCGACATAGAAACGATCAAAATGTGCACTTGATGTTCGCATTGCATGAGCAAGAGGAACGCCACTTTCTATTTGTAAAACCAATTGATTTAAGGCGGATTTCATTTCTGCTTTAGAATGGCTTTGTGAGATAAGTTTAATCGCATGAACGACGGGAACTCTTGTGTTTAATAAGGTGGCTAGTTGTCTGGTGAATAGCGTGGTATCTCTACGTGTGACCTTATTCGTCATTTTGGTCCAAACTGAAATACGATGACGAGTAATTTTACTGACACGAATATGCTGTAGGCTTAACTGGTTTCGTACTTCAACTTCAGTTAGGGCCAAGATGGTTCCTTTCTTTTTGGCTCCCAAGCGATCGAGGCCTTTCCAACAGACTTTTTTAGTGGCATTGGAGTACTATTGGCCATAACACCTCCTTGTTAGTCAAAATAGAGTACGCGCTGCAGTTCTTGGTAGCTGGTAACCCCGAGACTCAGCTTCTCAATACCAGACTGCCTGAGCGTCATCATTTGTTGTGACATCGCGATGACCTGTAATTCTTGAAGACTGGCCTGTTGAAGTACGGCCGTGCTTAATTGGGGAGAGAACACTAACACCTCGTAAATACCAATGCGTCCAGAGTAGCCTTGGTTGCATTCGGTACATCCTAGCTCATTCGCTTTATAGATGGTTTTCTCTAAGGGTATATTCAGGTTTTCACGGAGGTCATAAGACAGATTGTCTGGTTGTTTACAAAGAGGACACAGACAACGAGCGAGGCGCTGCGCGATAATCAGAGATAGCGAAGAAACCAAGTTATGACTCTCAATGCCCATATTTTGTAATCGTGTGATGGTTTCTAGCGCTGAATTGGTGTGCAACGTTGACAGAACTAAGTGTCCCGTTTGAGCCGCTTTTACCGCAATCTCTGCGGTATCAATATCGCGGATTTCTCCGACCATTACGATATCTGGATCTTGACGCAAAAAAGTGCGTAAGGCCTGAGAAAAATCAAACCCTATTTTAGGATTAACTTGCACTTGGTTGATGCCATCAATGTGTATTTCAACGGGATCTTCCGCCGTGGAGATATTGCGCTCAGGCGTATTGAGTAGATTCAGTCCAGCGTAGAGTGAAACGGTTTTTCCACTTCCAGTTGGACCAGTTATTAAGATCATGCCTTGTGGCTTATGTAAGGCTTGTAAGTAAAGCGATTGTTGAGCTTGGTTATAGCCTAACTGCTCAATACTCAAATTAGCAGATGCCATATCTAAGATCCGAAGGACGATTTTTTCTCCCCACATAGTCGGCAACGTTGAGACACGAATATCGGTCGCAATTTGTGGTGATAGTTTGAGCTTGATTCGGCCATCTTGAGGTAATCGCCGTTCGGCAATATCAAGCTTAGCTAATATTTTCAGACGAGCAGAGAGTCTACGGCTTAATTGACTCGCTGGTTGATGTGCTTCGACGAGGATACCGTCACAGCGAAATCGAATTCGGTATTGATGTTCGTAAGGTTCAAAATGAATGTCAGAAGCTTTCTTGCTAATGGCTTCCAATAAAATTTGATGGATGAATCGACTGACCGGCGCATCATCAAGCATCAAGTCTTCCGATTGTTCAACTTCACTGTCGCTTATTTGAACTAAATTTACTAGCT
>ASHK01000259.1 GCA_000695745.1 Vibrio madracius
AGATTTAGGTTTCATTACTAAGTCAATAGATTGCATGAGCTGACTAAAATACGGATTGAAGGTTAATCGTGCATGGATCTTACCTGGCTCCTGATAACCGTATGCAGAGTACCAAACGGTGTCTCCCAATTGACAGTTCTCAAAGTCCACTTCACGTTGACCGTTGTCGCAAATAGTGATGCTGCCTTCTTGTCCGTAGTAGGGGTTGTTAGGACTGAATAACATGCCCATATGGGAGCCGTTAGATACTCGGTAGTCGGGCAATACCATGGTTTGGGACAATACTCTCTTACCCTGAGGAGGATGCTCACCTTGCCAGATCAGTCGACTATTTTCGTTGGTAAAACGGTGTTCAAACGTTTGGTACGCTGCTTGAGTATCTACCACACTATCGGTTTCACTCAAAACTAATAACGCTGGCTTGTCAAAAGCATGCATCTTCAGTTCATCTTGGACAACTTTTGATGTTTGGTAGTAAACGGCGGCACCGTTCATTGGCAAAGAGTTGTAACGTAGAACATTGTTTTCAGGGTCTTGGTCAGCCCAATCCATGAAATAACTGGCAAAACGAGCGTATTTTACTGCCCCAGATTTAGGCTGAAAGGCAGGCGAGAATAACAGTAAGCCTGATACTCGCTCATCATTGAGCGCATAAGAGGTTACAAGGTTGGCGCCTGTAGAATAGCCACCTAACCAAATATTGGGATAATCATTGAGCAGCAGTTGCGCGTGATGAGAAACAAGGTTTTCCCAATCGGCAAAGCTTGGTAGCAGCAAATCACCTGCTTTGCTGCCATGACCCGGAAGCAATACTGCGCGGACTAGGCAGCCTTGCTCGACAAGATGGGCGGCGATGTCATGAAATGAATATGGTGAGTCGCCTAGCCCATGTACGAGCAAAACGGCTTGTCCGTTTGGAGTGTTAGGAATCAACTCGAATGGGCTATTGAGTAAGATTTCTTGCTGGTGATTATTGGATTTAAACACGCGGTTGTCAGCAAGCCACTGTTGAGTGTCTTGGATATATTGCTCAAATGAGGCTTGCTGATAGGCTGGAAGTGCCTGTGCTTTTAGGTACGCAGGTCTGTGTTCTTGGTGGAACAACCAAATACGCCTGCGGTAATAAAGACAGAAATATAGAAGACGAGTGCGACTAGTTTTCTTTTATGTCGCGAACGTGCTTCGCGCATAACAGATTTACTTAGACGAGACTTCTTCATATTCACCTTCAATAGTATTGCCGTGCATGTTCTGTTTTTGCTGGGCAAGCTCTTTGTCGAGCTGTTTTTTAATACGATTACCCGTGATGTAGGCAGCAATAGCTAGTGGGATTGCCATAACTAAACTGAACATCATAGCGAAAAATCCAATAAATAGTGCGCTAACGGTTAGGAGTGCTTTTTTCATAATGACCTCTCGTGATAAACAGCGTTGGAAAATGGATGAGTCTTTATGTGTATCGCTCCTTGATGATGAGATAATAGAGCAATCAATATGAACCAAACATGAACGCTAGTTCACTAAAACGTTCATGTTTGACTATTTTTAATCACCCAGAGGTTGGCGATCACTTCCTGTTCGGTGAGTATCTAAAGCAAGTTTGAGGCGCCTTAGGCGATCGCGAGAGCGACGCTTGTGATTGACAGCAAGCTCCATTGACAAAACGTCAACAAGCGCGAGCATGGCATATCGAGATGCAGACGGTTTGTATATAAAGTCAGTTTCTTTATGAACAATTGGAAGCACTACATCACTAAGCTTGGCTAATGGAGAGTCAGCAGGCGTGATAGCGATGAGTTTTACCCCATATTGTTGCGCAATTTCGGCAGTTTCGACGATCACGGGAGTATGTCCAGTAGCGGAGATGACGACCATGACATCATTCGCATCTGCCGTCGCTGCGACCATTCTGGTCAGCAGCCCGTCATTGTAGGAGACTACAGGGTAACCAAGACGGAATAGGCGATGCTGAAGCTCTTGAGATGTGATGGTTGAACCACCACCCACGCCAATGGCGATAATTTGTCTGGCTGAGTGGAGCAAGGTTACCGCTTGGCGAATATCCGCTTCATTGATCAGGCTCGATTGATGTCTAGAGCTTGTTTGATCGATTCATAAATACCCTGATGACTGGTTTGATCGGGTGGCTCGATAATGAAGCGCTGTCCAACGGCTAGTGATTGTGCAAGCTTGATTTTTAGATCTCTAACATTGATACAGCCAACCGCCTTTGCAAATCGTGTGATCGTTGCCTCACTAACGTTAGCTTGCTGTGCCAACTCGGTAATACTTGCATTCGCTGCGGAATGAATATCATCGGTAATTAAATCCGCTACTTTTTTTTCAGCATCACGAAGCGCACTGTAGCGCTCCGTGATCTGCGAAATAATGTCTACTTCTACGGTCAAAACTTTCCCTTCTAAAAAGCCGTTTCTACCCATTGGTTAACGAAATATTCGTCGTCGCTGATTGCGATAAGACGCCACTTATCAAACGTGAGACACGGGTGTGACGTTGAGAACGCAATCATATCACCAACTTGAAGAGAGGACTCGGCTGATATAGATAAAAACGTATGTTGATCCATCACATCAGTGGCGACGATGTCGCTTTCTTGGATTTCGTTGCTAGCGCGATAAATCCGTTCAGGGATCGGTAAGCCTGCATCAAACGCGACATCTCTTTTGCCAAGACCGACAATGGCTTTGGTGGGTTCTGGTCGAGAAATGACGTAAGCCCATACTTCGAGAGAAGAGGAGAGGTCACCACCTAGTTCACAGGCATAGCCGCCATTCTTAGTGGCTCTCGCCATTACCTTTTCTTGTGCTTCTAGATAGATACCTGTGTCATGTATAACGTAACACCCTGGGCGAATGATCGCTTCAAAGTCCGGTAAATGGGCAAAGGTTTCTGCGACAACATCGTACCAAGCCGATCCCGCTCCGGTTAGGATGGGGTTAGAAGGTAATAACTCTTGCTCAATTAACTCGCGTCCAAGCGCAATGGTGTTGGTTAAAAAGGCCCTAACCAGTGACTCTTCATCACCGCCGTGAATCACGCCTTCGTAGACTTCGATCCCGACCAAGGAAACATGACGCAAGGTGCTGATGTGTTTGGCAAGTTCAATGACTTCTTGCTGCGAACGACAACCGCATCGTCCGCCTACGACACCGTATTCAATTAATACTTCGATGTTTGAGCCAGTGGTCGAAAAGAACTGGTTAAGCTGATCGGCATTGAGCTTAGAGTCAACACATACGATCACTCTAGCTTGGGACTCTTGTTTTATGCGCGCCACCATTGCCATGTTTGCTCGTCCCACAAGTTGGTTGGCGATCATGATGTTAGTTAGACCTGCGCAGGCTGCTGTTTCCGCTTGTGGGGCGGTAGCAACGGTGATACCCCAGGCGCCTTTAGCCTTTTGCATCGCGAAAAATTCTGGCGTCATTGTGGTTTTACCATGCGGGCACAATTTAACGCCATGATAGTTCGCGAACGTTTGCATCCAATCCATGTTGTTCGTCAGTGCCTGCTTGTTTATCACGGCGACAGGAAGGCTAATCTCTTCATCTATCAGACTGTACTTGGCTTTGGGTTCTGGAGTCACCGCAACACCTTTCATTCCTCTCGCAAATGCTAAAGAGTTAAGTTTCTGTTTGTTTCTATCATTTCTATCAAAATCTATCATTGATAACTCTCTTTCTAACATGGGCTAAGTTGTTGATATTTAATGTTTGATGCTAACCATAATAATATCAATGTTAGAAACTATCAAACTTTGATGGAGAAAGTGTGTAATTAGTCACTGTGTTTGTGTGGGTAAATAATTATGATTGTTTACGTGAAATGCACGAACTGAGAGAGAAGGTCATGTTGTTCGACATTATTATTAGAAACGCAGAAATCGTCGATGGTACCAATGCTCCAGCATACTCAGCGGACTTGGGGTTAATTGAAGACCGAATAGTAAAAATCGGAGATCTAGAAAAACAGCAAGCAAAAGCGGTGATTGATGCTGATGGCTTGGTTGTTAGTCCCGGTTTTATTGACGTACATACTCACGATGATACTAACGTAATTCGTTACCCGGATTGTTTACCAAAGATCAGTCAAGGTGTGAC
>ASHK01000260.1 GCA_000695745.1 Vibrio madracius
TATACATTCCCATCTACCAGACAGTGTCCACCTTACAACCTCAATTAGACCGTCATCTTCGTGAAAAAGAAGATCTACTGAAGCGTGTAGATTACTAAAAATGTGAGGGAAAATTAGGTCTTCAACGTGTTGTGCGAGATTCCCTTGTTCAAGGGAATGACGGTACTTTGGGGAATGCTTGAAATACAAAAGGGCAGCTCAAAGCCAGCCACAACAGCGAGCTCACAGATGGACTGTAACCCCCTCCACCCCTTCATTTTTGTCACACCCTATTTTAATCGTCATTCTCACGAAAGTGAGAATCTCCCACCGCGTGTATGTGACTAAAAATAATCGACTAGATCACGTAAATCAGCGTCGTGACGCGTTGTGCGAGATTCCCATTTTCAAAGGAATGACGGTAATTGGGGAAAGGTTTGAAACACGAAAAGGGGCAGAAACAAGCGCAGCGATATCGTCCTTATTAGCTTCAATCAACACATAAAGCCCTACCGCCATAAAAACTATGCTTTAGTTCTACTCCCCCTTATAAACTTAGATATTGACTCTTCAAATCAGTGTCATATTTTCAAGGGCGTATAGCATATTTCCCGACGTACAAAGCCTTAATCGAAAGATAAAAAAACCGCGCTATAAAGCGCGGCGCCTTGGGCTCGGTTTAATTGGGGGTGTTTCTTTTGTAGTTGATCGTTTAGTGTTGGGTTGCTTTTAGCTTCAAGCGCATCGCATGAAGAACAGGCTCCGTGTAACCATTAGGTTGTGCACAGCCTTCAAATACAAGCTGGCATGCTGCGGAAAACGCAATGCTCGTTTCAAAATCAGGCGCCATATTTTTGTAGTTAGGGTCGCCTGCATTTTGCTCATCAACAACTGCAGCCATACGCTTCATGGTTTCCATAACTTGCGACTCATCACAGATGCCGTGACGTAGCCAGTTGGCGATATGCTGACTAGAGATACGTAGTGTCGCTCTGTCTTCCATCAGGCCAACATTATTGATATCTGGAACTTTAGAGCAGCCAACACCTTGGTCGATCCAGCGTACAACATAACCTAAGATACCTTGCGTGTTGTTATCTAACTCGCTTTGGATTTCTTCCGTGGTCAGCTTTTGATTACCTAGCAACGGAATCGTCAAGATATCGTCCACACTCGCACGAATTCGCTCGCGTAATTCTTTTTGGCGGCTAGGAACACTGACTTTATGATAGTGCAGCGCATGAAGTGTTGCCGCCGTTGGCGATGGAACCCAAGCAGTATTAGCTCCCGCTTGAGGGTGACCAATTTTTGCTTCCATCATCTTGGCCATATTATCGGGCTCAGGCCACATCCCTTTACCGATCTGTGCTTTACCTTGCAATCCACAAGCAAGACCAAGGTCGACGTTTTGATTTTCGTATGCACCAATCCAAGTCATACTCTTAAGCTGTGCCTTAGGAGCGAAGGGGCCCGCTTCCATACTGGTATGAATCTCATCACCGGTTCGGTCTAAGAATCCAGTGTTAATAAACACCACACGATCTTTCGCAGCGCGGATACACTCTTTCAGGTTAACCGATGTACGGCGCTCTTCATCCATGATGCCAACTTTGATGGTGTATCTCTCTAAACCTAGGGCATCTTCAATACGACCAAACAGCTCATTAGTAAATGCTACTTCTTCAGGGCCATGCATCTTAGGCTTAACGATATTAATACTGTTAGCGGTTGAGTTTTGATACTTGCTGTTGCCTTTTAAGTCATGCATCGCAATTAACGATGTAATCATGCCATCCATAATACCTTCAGGTACTTCATTACCTTGTGCATCAATAATGGCTGGGTTCGTCATTAAATGGCCCACATTTCGTATAAACAACATACTGCGGCCTTTAAGCGAAATTTCTCCGCCAGACACGCTGGTATAATGGCGGTCAGGATTAAGACTACGAACAATGGTTTTACCATTTTTCTCAAGCGACTCTTGTAAATCGCCTTTCATCAGCCCTAACCAGTTTCGATAGGCAAGCGCTTTGTCTTCACCATCCACTGCAGCTACTGAATCTTCGCAATCCATAATCGTAGTCAGTGCCGCTTCCACCAGCACGTCCTTGATACCCGCTGCATCAACACTTCCAATAGGAGCTGTCGGATCGATTTGAATCTCAATATGCAGATTATTATGCTTCAACAGGATGCAAGATGGAGCGCTTGCGTCCCCTTGGTATCCGATGAATTGAGAACTGTCGATTAACGTTACTTCCTCACCGTTTTCCAGCGTTGCAGTTAACGTATTACCGATGCTGACGTTACTAATACTGTATTTAGTCACGTCTTTATGAGAGACACCATTTAGCGGTGCTGCTTCATCAAGAAACTCTCGAGCATAAGCCACCACTTTTGCTCCACGCACCGGATTAAAGCTTCCACCTTTCTCTGCACCATCACTCTCACTAATGACGTCTGTTCCGTACAGGGCGTCGTAAAGACTTCCCCAACGAGCATTAGCAGCATTCAACGCAAAGCGAGCGTTCATAATAGGCACGACCAACTGAGGACCGGCTTGCGTTGCAATCTCAGGTTCAACGCTGGCAGTGGTGACGTGAAAGTCATCGCCTTCTGGAACTAGATAGCCAATCTCTTGTAGGAACTGTTTGTATTCTGCTGCATCTATTGCATGCCCTGCCCGCTCTTGATGCCAAGCGTCAATCTGATGCTGTAGATCATCACGCTTTATCAGCAACGCGCGGTTTTTCGGCGCTAAATCTTTAAGAATGGATGCAAAGGATTGCCAAAAGTCATCGGCATTAATGCCAGTACCAGGAATGACCTGTTCATTAACTAATTGGTAGAGGGTGCTATCAATGTTCAAGCTTCCCTGTTGAATACGATTGCTCATAAAATCTCTCTCGAATTAATCGATAACTATTGAATAAATCTACGTAACGGATAAAAATTTAGCTAATTTATGCCATTTATAGTGAACATTCACACAATAAATACCCAGTATCGCTATTCCGTTACACCACTTTCTAACTCA
>ASHK01000261.1 GCA_000695745.1 Vibrio madracius
CCCAGATAAATAAGCTGGGGCTACTTTTATCTCATTGATAAATCAATGAGATTACTTAAGCGGTAATATTTTGATCTCTACACGACGATTACACTGACGCCCTTCAGGAGTAGCATTGCTGCAAATAGGGAAACGCTCGCCATTACCACGAGCAACAGCACGTCCTGGCGCGACATTCTGACTAATCAAGAACGAACGGACTTGCTCAGCTCTTTTTTCTGATAGTTGTTGATTGTACTGAGCACTACCAGTGCTATCTGTATAACCGTCAATCACCAAACTGGTATCAGGATATTCCACTAAAATACGCGCAACGCCCTTGAGCGTATTATGAATGTTACTGTTGAGTGCGTGAGAATTGCTGTCAAAACCAATACCATTTTCTAAGCGCAATAGCAGTTGATTATCGCCTACCCGTTGCACTTGGACACCTGAATTCAATAACTCCTGTCTTAACGCCTTTTCTTGTTGATCGAAATAGTATCCGACTCCGCCCCCAAGCGCTGCACCACTTGCTGCACCAATAAGAATTCCACGGCTGTCACCGCCTGACGCAATCCCTACTGCCGTTCCCGCAATAGCGCCAATAACCGCGCCTTTAGTTGCAGAATTCGTTTCGTATTGCCCCGTTGTCGCATTTTGTCGCTGCGTTGCTTGGCAACCAACAAGAGAAATAAGCCCTAAGGCAACCACCACTTTTTTCAATTTCATTTCTAGTATCTCTTATGCGTATCATACTCTGCCAAAAATACAGAATACCATACCATATAAAATGTAATTATTCCTAATTGAGGCATTTAGCGCTCGCCCGAATGATAGAAAACTCATCACCATTAAATGACAAATTTAAGGTAGATTTACGTTAGAATTGAGCCCAAACGTACAGATATGGATAATTCATCATGAACAAAGTGGTTATTGCGTCGCTAAATCCAGCAAAGATCAATGCCGTCAAGAGCGCTTTTGAATCCGCTTTTCCTCACCAATCGTTTACTTTTGAAGGCGTCAATGTCCCTAGCGGTGTGGCAGAGCAACCAATGAGCAACGACGAAACTCACCGAGGCGCTAAAACACGCGTTCATAATGCTAAAAACGTCATCGTGGACGGCGATTTCTATGTTGGAATTGAAGCCGGTTTTGAGGGGCATTCTACGTTTGCATGGATGATTATTGAAAAGGGTGCGCAGGTGGGTGAGTCAAGAAGTGCTAGTCTTATGCTTCCACCAGCAGTCATCAAGCAGTTATCAGCGACGGTTGAACTTGGCGATGTAATGGATCAAACCTTTGGTACCGATAATATCAAACAAAAAGGTGGCGCTATTGGTTTGTTAACTCAGCATCAGCTAACTCGCAGTTCGGTGTACCACCAAGCATTGATATTGGCATTGATCCCATTTACCAATCCTGAACACTTCTAAATAAAAGTTATCTAATAAGGTAAGCGAAACCTAATGGTTTCGCTTATTTGAGTAAAAGATCACTTAGCGCATTCTTATCTTTATCTGCCAAACGCTTTACTTCAGCAGATCCTCGAGTAATCGTCGCCACACCTACGCCAAGCATCTGACTAATTTGACGCTGCGACATGTCTCCTTTTAATAACTCACAGAGAATGTTGACACGAGCCGTCACCGCTTCGCGTTCATCGGGTGTCAGCAACATCGTCATCAGCATCGCTTGTTGTTCACTGCTTTGTGAACGCTGAATAAGGTCTAAGACTTGCTGCCAATCTTGATAGTATGGTTCCATTTAATATTCCATCAGAAACATTCAGTTCTCATTCTACCCCCAAGGCGACGTGAATTGATAGTCTCTCTCAATTAGTAACGCTGATTGCTTTCCGATTCCGTGAGGAAACTTCCCTGAACACCGAGTAAGTCTCGATAGTAAACTTGGAACATAAGAATATTTTGAACATAACCGCGAGTTTCTCTAAATGGTATGGCTTCGATAAACGCTATGGCGTCTAACTTTCCATCCGAAGCTGCCCGCCAACGTTTAACGCGATTGGGCCCTGCATTGTAGGCCGCTAACGCATAAATGCGGTTGCCGTCATAATTACCCAGTAATTCATTAAGGTAGTGAGAACCTATTTCAATGTTTTTTCCCACCTGATACAAATCGTTGGTGCTGCTATAACGAATCTGGTGCTTTTTCGCCGTGTACTTCGCCGTCGCTGGCATAATCTGCATCACGCCACGAGCACCAACAGGCGAACGAGCTTCAACATCCATCGCACTCTCTTGGCGTGCTAAAGACATGAGTAATACACTATCTAGATCGAGCTTGTCACTGTAAAAGTCAAACCACCAACGGTGTGCCATCGGGAACCGTAATGACATGTTGTCCCACATTTTGGCAGAAATGGTTGCTACCACAGTAAAGTGATGCCAGCGTTTTTACCCGCATAAGCCGCTAACATCTGCTTTTCATCGGCCCCTACGTTCGACAATAAGAAACGCCACTCTGATTTAGCAGCGGCAATCTTGTCTCGCTCAATCAACTCCTCAATTCGATCTAAACTGCGCTGATATGGCGCGACGATGTTCGGATTTAGAACCGTAGTAGAAACCGGATAGACAATGGAATGTTCTAGGTAGGTTGCAGCAGCTGCGCTGTAAAAGTTACGTTGACCGACGATCCCTTCTAGGCGTTTTTTTCCTTGTTCTTGATTGCCTGTCGCCAGCTCAGAGCGTGCCAACCAATATTGCCAGCGGCTGGTTTCTTGTTTCTCAGGCGACATTTTACCAACCCAGTCATTTAGGCCTTCCCAGTCGGCTTCTTGCACAGCGAGACGTGCTCTACGCTCTAAATAACCATCATTATTTGATTGGCGAAGCACTGAATCACGCCATTTAGCGTCGGAGTCAGAATCCGTTGTCATATAGCGCATGGCGACATAATCTTGCATTGACTGCTTTAACGTATCGTCTAAGGAAGCGTTTCTCGTCAATGTTGCTAAAACCGTTCTTGCCTTATCTTTATCACTGCGTGCTAGTTTTTGCAGCGATAGTTCAATAAGCTGATTTTTATACGGTTGTGGGAAATTACTGTCAGCGAAAGACACCACTTTATTCGGCGACTTAAACAGCGTTTTGATTTGATTGCCTTGTTGCTTACCTGTCGAAGATGACAATTTTTTATTCAAATAGTTAATCAGTGAACCATTGCGTTTCTCAAATGCTAGAATCATTCGCTCGACGATCAGTTCATCTGTCAACGCACCCGACTTATCCCACGCCGAGAATAAACCATCGCAAGCACTGTCGACACTATTCCCACTCAACCATAAGGTTTCAGCGCCTTTAAACGCGTCTTGCTTATTGCCAGTTTTCCACTGAGCATAGTGATAGTGGCATTGATATCGTTCACCATTTGGATAAGAGGTTTGAAACGTCAAAATGTCTTGCCATTTGTTTTGGCGAGCCAGCTGGTCCAAGTACGGTGCTCGAATACGAGAAGAAAAAGGGAAGCTCTTATGTTGTTCTATAAACGTCTCAACTTCATCGGGCGATTTGTCGCTTAGCTGTAAAGAAAATACTCGATAGTCGATATAAGGCGTGAGCGAATAGCCTGCAATTTTAGGGCGAAGCTTTTGATAACCACTAATATCTTTGTTATCTATCAGCTTCTGAGCCTTATCATAATCTAAGCGCTGTTGTTCTAATTTTGATTCTGCTGCCAATGTAGGCCATGCCAAAGAGGCTACGATGACCGAAGTAACTGCAAGCAGTCGTTGCTTATACCGTCCGTATAAAAGCATGTGCCGTTTTCCTTAGATGCTGTGAAGAATGACCAGAGAAATTATTGTTGTCGTTTTTCATTTAGCCTTGTCAGCTTCATTTAAATACATGGTCAATCTTCAATTTAAGACCAATTCCCTCTACTTGCCAATGGGTTTGTGATTAAGAATTTGTTTCCAATGTTGAGAATTCTCTGGTTCATCCCCTAATGGCACATTTTGACCAATAATGAGGCTTGAGATCGCACAACGAAAATTGAAACGTTCTGACTGCGTAGTGTAAAATAACAACTTTATTGACTTCAGAAAGTAGGAACGATCGGCAATGGCTGAATACGTCTATACCATGTCGCGCGTGAGCAAAGTAGTGCCACCCAAGCGACAAATCCTTAAAGATATCTCTCTTAGCTTCTTCCCTGGTGCAAAAATCGGTGTTCTAGGCCTCAATGGTGCTGGTAAATCTACCTTCTACGTATCATGGCGGGTATTGATACTGATATCGATGGTGAAGCGCGTCCGCAACCTGGTCTAAACGTAGGTTACTTGCCGCAAGAACCTGTTCTTGATGAATCAAAAACCGTACGTGAAATTGTTGAAGAAGCCGTATCTGATGTTGCAGGTGCAATGAAGCGCTTAGACGAGGTTTATGCTGCTTATGCTGAGCCAGATGCCGACTTCGATGCTCTAGCGAAAGAGCAAGGCGAATTAGAAGCACTTATTCAAGCGAAAGATGGTCATAACTTGAACAACGCCTTAGAGCGTGCCGCGGACGCACTTCGTCTTCCTGAATGGGATGCTAAGATTCAACACCTATCAGGTGGTGAGCGCCGCCGTGTTGCTATCTGTCGCCTATTACTTGAGAAGCCAGATATGCTGCTTCTCGACGAACCAACCAACCACCTAGATGCAGAATCTGTTGCGTGGCTTGAACGTTTCCTAGTGGATTACAATGGTACTGTTGTTGCGATTACCCACGACCGTTACTTCCTAGATAACGCAGCAGGCTGGATTCTTGAGCTGGACCGTGGTGAAGGTATTCCATGGGAAGGTAACTACACGTCATGGCTAGAGCAAAAAGACGCACGTCTACAACAAGAAGCGTCTCAAGAGAAAGCTCGTCAGAAAACCATTGAGAAAGAGCTGGAATGGGTTCGTCAAAACCCTAAGGGTCGTCAAGCTAAATCAAAAGCACGTATGGCACGTTTTGAAGAGCTACAGAGTGGCGATCATCAAAAGCGTAACGAAACAAACGAGCTATTCATTCCACCAGGCGAGCGTCTAGGTGACAAAGTTCTAGAAGTGAACAACCTGACTAAGTCATTCGATGGCCGAGTACTGATTGATGATCTTTCTTTCAGCATTCCAAAAGGTGCTATCGTCGGTATCATTGGTGCCAACGGTGCAGGTAAATCGACACTATTTAAGATGCTAAGCGGTACAGAACAACCGGATTCTGGCACGATTGAACTGGGTGAGACTGTGAAACTGGCTTCTGTAGAGCAGTTCCGTGACTCAATGAACGACAGCAATACGGTTTTCCAAGAGATCTCAGAAGGCGCTGACATCATTAAGATCAACAACTTTGAAATTCCAGCGCGCGCTTACTGCTCACGCTTTAACTTCAAAGGTAGTGACCAACAGAAGATCATCGGTGAGCTTTCCGGTGGTGAGCGCAACCGTGTTCACCTAGCTAAGCTGCTTAAAGCGGGCGGTAACATGTTGCTACTCGATGAGCCTACCAACGACCTAGACGTTGAGACACTACGTGCACTTGAAGAAGCGCTGCTTAGAGTTCCCAGGCTGTGCCATGGTTATCTCGCACGACCGTTGGTTCCTAGACCGTATCGCAACTCACATCATCGATTACCGCGATGAAGGTCAAGTAAACTTCTACGAAGGTAACTACACCGAGTACATGGAATGGTTGAAGAAGACCTTGGGTCCAGAAGCCGCTGAACCACATCGCATTAAATACAAACGCATCTCAAAATAACCGTTTGAATTTGAGATAAACTTGTTTTTTTCAAGAGGGCGCTAATAATAGCGCCCTCTTTTTTGTGATTTTCACCCACAAAATAACGAAATTAACTGAAAAATCACCACGTTTCTCAGCAAAATGTGGTGTAGCGACCATCACTATGCCAAACAGAATCAAGGTAGTAATACCGAATGAACAAGGGAAGAAACGAACTCTGCGTTTAGGACGAAAGCGAACTTACACAGCTATCCTCCTTGCAGCTGCTTTTCCTGTTGCCTTGGGCTTAGTCGGCTATTCTTACAATCAATCTCAAACACAGCTGTCATCTACCGAAGTTTCTCTGACAGACCTGCAACAAGAAAAAGCACTGCTTGAAGCTAAACTAGAAGAGCAAGTCAATGTCACTCACGATCTGTCTCAAGAGCTTGAAGAGAAGCGTGATGAGCTCCAGCTTTTAAGTAAACGAGTCAATGACGTTGAAGCAGTTCTAGGTCTCACCGACGAAGAGCTCTACGATACAGACATGCCATTGGCGGAACGTATTGATGCAGCTGCCATTGACTCTGCAGTGCGTGCCACTATGCTGCGCTTAATTCCCAATGACAGCCCGGTTACTTATCAGCGCGTTTCCTCGTCTTACGGACGACGTACTAACCCGATATCTGGTAAACGTCAGTTGCACACTGGTATCGACCTCACCTGTAAAACAGGTGAACAAATCTTAGCGCCAGCTGATGGGGTGATTGAAACAGTAAGACCAAGCCGTCAGGGTTATGGTAACTATATGACGGTGCGCCATTCATTTGGTTTTATGAGCTCTTACGCCCACTTACATAAATTTAAAGCTAAGAGTGGCCAGTTTGTCAGTAAAGGTGACGTCATTGCTACATGTGGTAACAGCGGTAATTCAACCGGACCACACCTTCACTATGAAGTACGCTTTTTAGGACGCACTCTTAACCCTCAATACTTCATTGATTGGAGCCCTGAGAATTTCGATTACGTATTCGAGAAAGAAAAGAAAGTACAGTGGGCACCGCTGATTGATCTTGTCGGTAGCGTGGTTAAGTTACAAATAAACCTTACCAATGCGCCTTATGTGGACTCTTCGATCAAAACCGCGGTTACCGAAGACACTTCCGCTGAACTAGGCGAACAGACCAACTAAAAAACGCAGCGAAATCGCTGCGTTTTTTATTGCTTCATTCACCACTCTGGTCTAACCGCGATGAATGGCATCATTAGCTTGCTTAAGTAGGTTTTGACTCTCAGACATAAATTGCTGCGAATAATCACCAAACCACTGGCTTACTTCATTAAATTCAGAGATGAACTTCTCTTTATCTTTGCTATCTAGTAATGCCAATGCATCTCCAAACTGTTTATGGAAGCACTTGATCATCTCAATGTTCTCTTCCGAAGACATAATAATGTCGCCGTATAAGCTTGGATCTTGAGCAAATAATCGACCGACCATCGCTAATTCGAGTCGGTAGATAGGTGAACTCAGTTTAACGAGTGTATCTAAGTCGGGGTTCTGCTGACTTAAGTGGCGACCGTAAGCAAACGAGGTAAAGTGGCGAAGTGCTTGGATAAGCGTCATGCCTTTATCATGCTGCTCGGCAGAGATCTGACACAAACTTGCGCCCCAAATTTTGAACTGCTCCAGCAGCCACTGGTATTCGGCCTCACCTCGGCCATCACAATAAACGATAACTTGCTTTGCAAGGCTTGGTACATCGGGACCAAACATAGGATGAAGACCAACAACCGGACCATTGTGAACCTCAAGCATTGAATGCAGAGGTTTAGCTTTGATCGATGTTAAATCACATAGGATACAATCTTGCGGTAACGTATTCAGCTTTTCAATCACGCCCTCGGTAAGATGAATCGGCACAGTGACCACAACCAGACCAGCGTTATCGAGAATTTCATCTGCACGATCCCAGTCTTGACTACCAAGTACCTTAACTTCGTAACCAGACAGTTTGAACATTCTACCGAACAGACCACCAAGCTGACCATTACCACCAACGATCACCACTGAACGTAGTTGTGGATTTAAACATTTAAAGCCAGAGTCTTTTTCGCTCGCATATGACTCACGCATCGTACGACGCAGAATGTCTTCAATCAGTTGAGGTGGTACGCCTTTCTTCGCCGCTTCTTCACGACGAGACGCTAGCATGGCCGCTTCTCTATCCGGAGCATAGATAGGCAATCCATGACGGCTTTTCACCTCACCAACTTGTTCTACTAGGGATAGACGCTTCGCAAGAAGCTCGAGCATTTGCTTATCGACCTCATCAATTTGGTCGCGCAGTGCGTTCAGTTCAGCTGCCATGGACGTAATTATTCCTTAATACGATTTTCCAAGAATGGGACGAGCTCTTTGTGAGCATGACGTAATAGTGCCTCAGTTGTATCCCAATTGATACACGCGTCGGTGATCGACACCCCATATTTCATTTGTTCTAGAGGAATATCTGAACTTTGGTTTCCTTCATTGATATGACTCTCAATCATCAGACCAATAATGGATTTGTTACCTTCACGGATTTGATGGATTACGTCTTCAGCAACAAGTGGTTGGCGGCGGTAATCTTTACGAGAGTTAGCGTGGCTACAATCCACCATCAATGACGCATCTAGATGAGATTTCGCTAACTCTTGCTCACATTCAGTGACCGAGACAGAGTCGTAATTGGTTTGTTTACCACCACGCAGAATGACATGGCCGTTTTCGTTTCCTTGAGTCGTGAGTAACGCGACTTGACCTTCTCGGTTGATTCCCATAAAGCGGTGACTTGAAGACGCGGCCTGCATGGCGTTAATTGCGGTTGCCAAACTGCCATCGGTACCATTTTTAAAGCCAATAGGCATAGAAAGACCACTGGCCATTTCACGGTGGGTTTGTGATTCGGTTGTTCTAGCACCAATTGCTGCCCAGGAGAAGGTATCGGCCAAATATTGTGGGCTAATGGGGTCAAGTGCTTCTGTCGCCAGTGGAATGTCCATTTCTGCAAGCTCGACTAATAATTCACGACCGACATGTAAACCATGCTCAATATCAAAGCTACCATCCAATTGAGGGTCGTTAATCAAGCCTTTCCAACCCACCGTCGTACCGTGGTTTTCAAAATAGACTCGCATAACAATGTAAAGCTGGTCACTAAGCTGCTCTGACAAGGCTTTCAAACGCTTAGCGTATTCTTTCGCTGCCTCTAAATCATGGATAGAGCAAGGCCCACAGACCACCAGCAGACGATGGTCTTTTTTGTGAATAATGTTGGCAATTGTCTCACGAGACTCTTGAATGAACTTTCTCGCTTTTTCACTCAACGGTAATTTTTGTTTTAGTTGTTCTGGTGTAATCAGTACCTGCTCGTCACTGATGTTAATATTACTTAGTTCACTCTTCTTCATGGCCTCACCTGTATATATTATTTTACACCGAATCTAATCACTCAAATCATCCGGATAAGCTATACCCTTTAATATACCCAGATAAAAAGCACATGCAAGCGTAAACTATGAAAAACATTTAATGTAAAATTTAATTTACATACCATCTTACTCGTGCCATCACTCTTGCTAACAGTTCGAACATAACAAACTGCCACGATTGGTCAGTTGCGTATACAATAAAATACAACTTCGTTGTTGGTTGTAATTTATGGACTTAATCATCTCCCTTTTGCAGCAGATGTGCGTGTATCTCATGCTCGCTTACATGCTAAGCAAGACCCCGCTTTTTATTCCGCTGTTTAGTGTCTCCAATCGTTTTAGCCATAAACTCAGTATTTATGTGTTGTTTTCTTCTTTCTGTATTTTGGGGACCTACTTCGGATTGCAAATCAACGATGCCATAGCCAACACCCGAGCGATTGGTGCGGTCATGGGCGGTTTATTTGGCGGCCCTATTGTAGGGTTTGCAGTTGGGTTAACCGGAGGTTTACACCGCTATTCGTTAGGGGGATTTACTGACTTAGCGTGCGCGATTTCCACCACAGCAGAAGGAGTCATCGGTGGTTTAATGCACTTGTACTTCATAAGGAAAGGCAAGAAAGAACAGCTGTTTAACCCACTTGTCGTCTTTTACATCACTTTCGTCGCAGAACTGGTTCAAATGCTGATTATCCTTATGGTCGCTAAACCGTTCGATCAAGCCTACGCACTCGTTTCCGATATTGCAGCTCCAATGATTATTGCTAACTCGGTAGGGGCTGCGCTCTTTATGAGTATTCTTCAAGATCGTAAAACTATTTTCGAGGAGTACTCGGCAACGTTCTCCCGCCGCGCATTAAATATTGCCGAGCGCTCTTGTCGGTATTTTGGTTCATGGGTTTAACTCCAACAACGCCAGCAAAATTGCCCGAATTATCTATGAAGAAACCAATGTTGGTGCCGTTGCCATTACTGATCATGAAAAGATATTAGCCTTTGTCGGCATAGGTGCAGACCATCACCAACTTAATCGTCCTATCTCCTCTCAAAGTACCCTCGACGCCATGAATAACAATGAGATTATTTATCTCGACGGTAAAGAAAACCCCTACCAATGCTCGATTTCTGAAGACTGCAAATTAGGCTCGGCGCTCATTATCCCGCTACGTACAGGAGATGAAGTTATTGGTACCATTAAGCTGTACGAGCCGAAGAGAAAATTGTTTTCAACCATTAATATGTCTATGGCGGAAGGTATTGCGCAGCTACTCTCCAGTCAGATTCTTCATGGCGACTACATTAACAAACAAACCTTGCTCAATCAGGCTGAAATCAAGCTACTTCATGCGCAAGTGAATCCACATTTTCTGTTTAATGCATTGAATACCATTAGCGCGATTACTAGGCGCGATCCTGATAAAGCGCGCAGCCTAATACAGCATCTTTCACAGTTTTTCCGCAGCAATCTGAAACAGAACATTGAAACGGTGACCTTGAAGGAAGAGTTGGCCCACGTTAACGCTTACCTGACGATAGAAAAAGCACGCTTTACCGACCGTCTAGATGTGGATATTGATATTGCTCCCGAACTATTAGAACAAGAGGTTCCTAGCTTCACCTTGCAGCCTCTGGTTGAAAACGCAATTAAACACGGTATTTCCAATTTAATTGAAGGTGGAATCATTCGTATCTACAGTCATACCACTGAGTCTGGGAGTGAGATAGTCGTCGAAGATAATGCAGGCACCTTTATTGCGCCTAAAGAGGGCCATGAAGGATTGGGGATGCAAATTGTCGGTAAACGCCTAACCAATCAATTTGGTCGTGACGGAGCGCTAAAAATTGAAGTGGAAAAAGACCACTTTACGCGAATGAGCTTTATCATCCCCTCGCCTTCAACACGCAAAGACAAAAGGACGGCTATTGCGTCATGACACAGTTAACAGCTTTAGTAATTGATGACGAACTCTTTGCTCGCGAAGAGCTGATAGAGCTCTTAGAAGAAACCGAGCAAATTAATATCATCGGTGAGGCAAATAATGCCATTGAGGGTCTTAAGAAAATCAACCAGCTAAAACCGGATGTGGTCTTCCTTGATATTCAGATGCCACAAGTCACCGGTATTGAGCTGCTTGGTATGCTCGATCCAGATACCATGCCGAAAGTCGTCTTTGTTACTGCTTATGACCAATACGCGATTCAAGCGTTTGAAGATAATGCCTTTGACTACCTATTAAAGCCCGTTGACCCTTGTCGTCTTGAGAAAACCGTCAAACGACTAAAAAAACGTGACCAACAAACGCTAGGGGCTATCAATACTCTCGCTCCACAAACGCTGGACCAAATCCCCTGCGTCGGCCATAACCGAATTGTGATTATTCCAACGACTGATGTTGAGTTTGCCTACAGCGACCTGTCTGGAGTGCATGTGCAAACAGCGGAGCAAAAAGCCACCTCACAACTGACACTCAAAGTACTCGAAGATAAAACGCCGTTGATTCGTTGTCACCGACAGTTTTTAGTCAACGTAAAAGCGATTAAAGAGATCAAGCTATTGGATAACGGGTTAGCGGAGATTATTACGCAAAGTAACCACCCAATACCGGTAAGTCGTCGCTACCTAAAAGCGTTAAAAGAAACGTTAGGCTTTCATTAAGGCGAGTCTCACAGAACCGATAGTGCAACGGCGCGAAACATGGCTCAACTGGAGGTTTCCCCCGCATTGGCAGGGGACTCGACTCGCCGTTTTCTAGCCTTCCAATGACGACAGAATTTTGTGATTCGCCACATTCCATTGAGCGCTGTTTTTAAGTTCTTTTAAGTTGAACTCTTTCTTTCTTAGCATGCGGCTTGCCTGCTTCACTTTCGTAATTGGCAAGTTATCGAGTACTTCGATAGAGAAGTGGCGATTATTGCACATAAGTAACATATCACAGCCTGCATCTAGTGCTTGTTGAGCGCGCTCTGCTGGGCCGCCCATAACCGACGCGCCTTCCATCGAAAGATCATCAGAGAACACGATACCTTTAAACCCTAGCTGTTTACGAAGCACCTCTTTTAGCCAATAGCTTGAACCACTCGCTGGTTTGTCATCATAGTGCGGGTACACGACGTGTGCTGGCATCATTGCGTCCAGCACACCCGATTTGATATGAGCTTTAAAGATTCGCATATCATCTTCAAAGATACTATCTCGATTATCCATAGGGGTTTCAAAATGAGAGTCCGCTGTCACGCCACCATGACCTGGAAAGTGTTTGCCCGTAGTCGCCATACCAGACGCTTTCATGCCAGCCATAAACGCCGTGCTGTACTGAACGATAGTTTGGAAATTGTCACCAAAAGCGCGATTGCCAATCGCTTTAGATTGGTGTCCTTGGTCAAGGACAGCGCAAAGCTCAAATCAATGTCGTGAGCCATCAACTCAGCTGCCATCAGCCAACCCGCTTGATGCGCGAGTGCTTCATCCCGTAACTGCGCATAGCGAGCCGCTGGCGGTAATAAGGTAAAACCATCTCGAAAACGTTGTACACGCCCCCCCTCTTGGTCCACACCGATAACAATGGGCTTTTTCGCCGCTTGACGGATTTGACGGTTTAGTTCAATCAGTTGCTCGGAATCATGATAGTTACGAGCAAACAAAATCAAGCCACCGACGGTAGGATGCTCAAGAATCTCTTTATCTTCAGCACTCAGTTCATAACCTTCCACATCAAGCCATAGCGGTCCCATAATTGCTCCTCTGCAAATTTATTATCAAATGGGCGTCACCAGAGATTATTCTGATTATTTTTGATTTACAATATTGCTAGGTAAAAACGGAGTAAGTTTATGATGTCTAAGGAAGCGCTGTACATTGGCATAATGTCGGGCACCAGTTTGGATGGCGTCGACACAGCATTGGTGTCGATCAAAGGCCGTGAAATTACCTTGCTTGCAAGCGATTTCCTTAACTACCCTGAATCATTAAAAAAAGGGGTTCTTGCTATCTGTCATGGTGAGGAAACCACACTTAAAGACATCGGTGAACTCGACCACCAGCTTGGGCTACTTTATGCCGAGGCAGTCAATGCTCTGCTTAGTAAAACCCCGTATTCTGCTCACGATATTGCCGCCATAGGCAACCACGGCCAAACCGTGTTCCACCAACCTGAAGGGGCAATACGATTTACCACACAACTTGGTGATAACAATCTCGTGGCAACGCTAACAGGCATTAATACCGTCGGTGACTTTCGACGTAAAGATATGGCTTTGGGTGGGCAAGGCGCACCTTTGGTCCCCGCATTCCATCGTTACTTATTTGCCGATAGCGACTCAACACAAGTGATTTTAAACATTGGTGGCATCTCCAATGTTTCAATATTGCAGCCCAATGGTGATGTGATTGGCTTTGATACCGGCCCTGGTAATGTGCTTTTGGATCATTGGTGTTCTCACGCTTTTTCCCAATCTTTCGACAAAGACGCTCAGCTTGCTAAACAAGGTCATGTGATTCCTTGTTTATTAGAAGAGATGCTCAACGATGATTACCTAGCACGCCCTGCCCCGAAAAGTACTGGGCGCGAGCGGTATCATGAACAATGGCTAAGTCAATGTCTTGCTGCCATATCAACGCCGATAACCGATCACGATGTGCTTCGAACATTAACTGAATTTACAGCCTTAACTATCGCCAATGCTATTCAAAATTGTTCCATCGGCACCACACCAAAACTATTGGTGTGTGGTGGTGGCGCAAACAACCCAATAATAATGAAACGCCTAAGTGAATTACTCATAGGCTGGAGCGTGGCACCCACTGACAGTGAAGCCATTAGTGGAGACTACATGGAATCCATGGCCTTTGCTTGGCTTGCACACTGTTACCTCAACAAGATACCGAGTAATTTGCCCTCAGTAACCGGCGCCAGTAAAGCCGTACCTTTAGGCGTACTCTATTCAGCTGACTAGGAACTACTATGACTAACGACGCACTGCTCAATGCGCTTTCTCAACTTGTCTCCGAGGGCAGAAACCCTGAGACCATGGATATCGATTTACTGTCATCGCAACAGATTCTAGCGCGCATGAACCAACAAGATGCCCTAGTCCCTCTTGCCGTAGAAAAGGTCATTCCTGACATTGCTTTGGCGGTAGATGCCATTACTCAGGCCTTTAAGCAGGGAGGCCGATTGTTGTATCTAGGTGCAGGCACTAGCGGCCGACTAGGCGTGCTCGATGCATCAGAATGTCCACCGACCTTTGGTACCGACCCTGAGATGGTCGTTGGTATCATCGCGGGCGGCAACGATGCTATGTTCCGAGCCAAAGAAGGAGCAGAAGACAACCCTGCACTCGGTGAACAGGATTTGATTGCTCACAACCTCACTTCACAAGATGTGGTGGTTGGTATTGCCGCAAGTGGGCGCACCCCCTACGTTATTGGTGCATTGGAATACGCCAACCAATTAGGCGCGACAACAGTGGCGCTGTCATGCAATCCCGCTTCCGACATTGCTAACATCGCTCAAATAGCGATCAGTCCAGTGGTAGGCCCAGAAGCGCTAACCGGTTCCACTCGACTGAAATCGGGCACTGCACAAAAGTTAGTTCTCAACATGCTCACAACAGCAAGTATGATCCGTTTAGGTAAAAGCTATGAGAACTTGATGGTGGATGTGAAAGCGACCAATGCTAAGCTAGTCGCCAGAGCGACGCGTATTGTTATGCAGGCCACGGATTGCAGCAAGCAGCAGGCAGAGGTCACCTTAAAAGAAACCCATTACGACGTAAAACTATCCATTCTTATGATTCTAACTGGGTTGGATAAACAACAAGCGCATCAGCAATTGCATCAACAAGACGGTTTCTTAAGAAAA
>ASHK01000262.1 GCA_000695745.1 Vibrio madracius
AAAGGTTTCTAACGGTGTTTCTCCTTTGCGGAAACACTCGACCATGTGTCTGTTTTCATCGGTATATCCGTAAATGCCGGCTTCATCCTCCAGTACAGGCATAAGCCCTTGTTCTGCATTTTGTTTTTCGACTAAATCTTCACCTTCTTCCCCTTTGACTTCGCGGGACATAAAGATTTTCAACCCGGTATTTAATGAGTTAAATTCCATCGCGTACTCAGGACCTAACAGTTCCAGTTGTATCCTCAGTCCTGCGCCGACATATGCCCATGAGGTTGTTGCCTCGATGACCACTTCATGACCTTGTTCATCCTCGAGTAGAATGGTGCCACGAGCAAAATCCTCTGAAGGACGTTTATGATAATTAACGTCAGGCCCGTATAGTGAGGTGAGTTTGTCTGCGTAGTGCTTTCTGACCCATTTCAAGTTAGCGGTGCTGCCATTGACTTCTTTCACCTTCAGGCTATTTCTTGCGCCGTTTGGTTCAGTCAACATGTAACGTGCTACCTCAACAGAGTGACACATCATGTCGGATAACACGCCACCGCCTTGTTTATCACCTTGCCAGAACCAAGCACTATGAGGCCCGGAATGCTCTTCGGCTGCTCTAGCGAGGTAAGGTCTACCAGTTGCACTCGCGGCACGACGCCAAATGATATCTTTGCCACGGCTAACCGGTGTGCAAAAGACTTGATTCTCTAGGTATCCGTGATTGAGTTTGGCTTCTTTAACAAGGCGAACCATTTCTCTTGCCTCACCGATGGTACGAGCCAGAGGTTTTTCACAGGCAATAGCACGCAGTTTTGAGCGTCCTTGCGTTACTTCTTTGTGAATGACTTCCATGATACTAAGGCGCGTAAAGTTAGGCGTCAGCAACCAAACGGCGTCAACATCCTCCGCTTGAAGTAAAGCTTCTAAGCTGGAGTAGGGCTTGCAATCTCCCAGTCCCAACTCAGCCACTAAACCACGAAACATCTCACACTCTTCGAAGTTTGTGCTGTAGACGCCCGTGACATCGACATTCCTAACATTGATCATGGATTTAAGGTGAAATTGCGCAATAAATCCACTACCGATAAAAGCGATTCTTAAACGTTCAGTCGTTGAATTGTTCATTGGTTACTGTCCTTATTATTTGCTATTGCCGTGGACTCACGGATACAGATTTCAGTGGGTAAAATTACATTCGTTTCTAAACTTTCTATTTGGTTTAATTTGTTGTTCAAAAGCTGAAAAGATTGTTGACCAATTTCGAAGCGGGGTTGGTGAATGGTAGTAAGCGCTGGCTCAGACACTTGGCACCAAAATAGGTTATCGAAGCCAACGATGGATACATCTTGTGGAACAGAGTAGCCCAACTCACGCAGTGTTTTGATTGCACCCACGGCCATTTCATCATTTGAGAAAAAATGGCGGTAGGCGGCTCTGGTAACTGCATCAACCGTTGGCATGCTGCTTTGGCAGACCAAAGTTCGAAATTACCACATTCTATGTAACCTTCTTTAATCGTTAAGTTCGCTCGTTGCATTGCCATTTGATAGCCCTTCAAGCGGCGATCACTCATGATTTCACCGGTAGCCCCCGGACATGAGCAATACGCTTGTGTCCTAATGCAATCAAATGATTAACGGCTTGTTGACCTGCCGCCACATTGTCGATAAGCACGTTGGGTAATGCACAGTTTTCGACTGCCTCAAGAGCGATAACCACGGGGAGGTGTTCGAGCTGTCGATTTAGCTCTGCAGATTGCGTTAATTTCCCCGTCATCAAAATCATGCCATCAGCATGGTGGTCGAGTAGCATTTCGACGTATTTTTGCACAAGAGAATTATCGTTGTCGCAGTTACACATAAGCACGTTGTAGCCCGCTTCCCGTGCTGATGATTCAATACCCGCCATAATATCCAAATAGAAGGGGTTCTTTATGTCGCGTACAACCAACAAGATCATGCCAGTCTTTTTTATTCGCAAAGACCGAGCGATCGCATTGGGACGATACCCTAATTCTTGCGCCACTTGCTTCACTTTTGCCCGAGTTTCTTCTGTGACCCTGGCATCACCAGAGAGCGCACGTGAAACGGTGGATGCCGATACTTGTAATTGATGGGCAATATCTTTGAGTGTTACTGTGTTGCTCATGAACGAAGTCCTTTACCTCTTCCATAGAACGTCATCAAAATCAGAAGAGTCGAACCAAAAATCATCTGGCGTCCAAACTCGGGAATGTTGATTGTCGTTAGAATGCTTTGCAAAATGACTAATAAAATGGCGCCAAGCATGGTTCCCCAATAGCTCCCTTTACCTCCAGCTAGCGACGTGCCACCAAACACGACAGCGATAATAGAACTTAGCGAGTATTGGTCACCAACGTTAGCGAAAGAGGCGCCTGAGTAACCCAATAAACATAACCCTGCCACCGCTGCGAACAGTCCGCTGCAGGTATAAATGCCAATTCTTACGCGTTTTACGGGGACGCCTGCCATATAGGCTGCGTGTTCGTTTGAGCCAATGGCATAAATATTTTGTCCAAAGAGTGTGCGCTTTAATAACAAAGCGATAGCAATACCGATAGCGATCCAAAGCCAAAGGATCCCAGGAAGGCCAAATAGGAAGGGTTTAGAGACAAAATCAGCCAGTAACGGGGCGGAGACACCAGAAGGAACGCCTTGTCGGATTACGACCAGCAAACCTTGTATAACGCCAAGCATTCCGAGTGTCATGACCAAAGGTGGGATACGAAATAGCGTGACACCGATACCGTTTAATAGACCAAAAAAGGTACCTGTTCCCAGCGTTGCCAAAATCGCAACAGCAATGTTGCCATTATTGCCGTCCATGACATTACCAGCGACAATCACAGATAAAGAGACAATAGCGCCGACGGAAAGGTCAATACCTTCTTTGCCGCCTAGAATAACGAGGTTTTGCCCCACGGCAACGATCCCAAGCAGCGAGGCGACGATAATCAGACGGACGAGTTGCTGAAAGGTGGTAAACCCAGGAGACAGCGCTTCGCCAATGATCAACAGTGCGATAATTAGTACCACTGCAATGAACAAAGGTTGCTTAAGCATCATGACCATTCGTTCGCTGCTGAACAATGCTGATCGCGGGGGATTCATTCTTATTGATCTCGACATGTTAGCGCCTCCTACTCATGATTACGCCAAGCATTAACGCAATTAAAAATGGAAAGTCCTTGAACAAAGTTCTGCCACGACGGAGGAGTGCCCATAAAGTAGACTAGGCTATTGATGAGGCCAATGGTCAGTGCCCCAAAGACAGAACCGAGGGTGGTTCCAAAACCACCCGAGAGCATAGACCCACCTAACACAACGGCTGCGACGGATGAGAGTGTCATCACGCTACCAACTAATGGATCACCACTAGCGGTATCTCCGGTTAAGCAAAATGCGGCAAGGCTGGCAAAAACACCACAGATAACGTATCCCTTGATTCTGGTTTGGGTGACAGCGATACCTGATTGGTATGCCGCTTTTTGGTCATCACCGACGGCGAGTAATTCCACGACTAGTCTCGTTTTGGCTAGTGTGTGAAGCATCACCGCTAGAGCTAACACGACGTAAAAAACAAAAGGAACACCGAAGATGGAACCAAAGTAAGTTTGCCAGAAAATAGTCGGTGCTGGCATTCCGGCAACTGGTAATACGTAGAGAGCAACGCCTGTAAAAAAGATAGAGGTCGCAAAGGTGGCGACGATGGCTTGGAGCCTAAGCCATGCGACGAGTAGGCCGTTAAACAACCCACAAGCTGCTCCAACCAGTATACCGATACCCATGATGCCGAATGTTGACAGCCCGTCCCCTCCAAACTGGTTCATAAGCGTAATGATAACAACATTGACCAGTGACAAAATGGTACCAGCCGACAGGTCAATATCACCGGCAAATACCACATAAGTTTGTCCAATGGCTAAACAGACTAAAGCCAAATAAGTACTTAGCAGTCCAGAAACGCCGCGAAAAGAGACACTACTTGCGTTGAATAAACCGTTGAGTAGGAACAATAAAATAAGGATCAAAAGGGCCGGTAAAAATGGGTAGCTTGAGCATAATCGTTTGACTTTGTGTAAAAACGAGTCAGCTCTTTCCGTGGTAGCAATATTAGATAGGCTCATTAGTTTGTTACCCCATAGGCAGCATCATAAAGGCTAAAACGTGTTTTGTTTTCACCGCTCAACTCTTTAGTTACTTTGCCTCCATTGAAGACAATAATTCGATCGGAGTTATCGAGTAATTCGGAGTCTTCTGACGAGTACAAGATGATGGCAACACCATCTTGAGCGAGTTCTCGAATCAGTGAAAAAAGCTCGGCTTTTGCCGATAAATCAATTCCCTTAGTCGGATCATCGAGAAGTAATATCTTAGGTTTATTAATGAGCCATCGAGCGATCATTACTTTTTGCTGATTCCCTCCAGACAGCGAATCTATTTCATGCATTAATGATGGGTACTTAGTGCTGTAGCTTGGATAGCGCGGCAGTCGCTTCTGATGACAGTTGCGAAGAAGACAGTACAAAGCGGCCCATAGTATTGGCATAGACAGCCGTGCTATTTTCCAAAATAGTCCGACCTTGTATGACGCCATCGTAGGTTCGATTGCCAGAAACATAAGCACATCCTTTTGCAATTGCTGCTCTCGGATGAGAAACATTGTACTCCGTGTCATTAACCGTAATGGTTCCAGAATCAATGCTATTTGCGCCGTAGATGGCGCGAAGTATGGCCGACTGTCCTTGGCCGTGAAGTCCGCCGAATCCTAGTATTTCTCCGCGGTTTAAGCTGAAGTCTACGCGACTAAATCCTTTTCCTGATAGGTCTTTAACGTGCAAGATGCTGTGGCGGTCTGGTGTTTTTAGTGTGGAGGTCGATGCTGATACTGTTGGTGGCAACGTGTGTTCGCCAACCATTAATTGAATGATATCACTAGGCTCTACGTCTTTTTTTTCTCTTGTTGCGATGATTTGACCATCTCGAATAACTGTCAATCTGTCACTTATTTCAAAGATCTCATCCATTCGGTGTGAAATCATGATCATGGCGCGACCTTGACGCTTCAAGTCAGAGAGAATACTAAAAAAGCGTTCTACTTGCGCACGGTCTAACGCCGATGTGGGTTCATCGAATATCAGGATGTCAGCTTCGGTGGCGAGTGCTTTGAGGATCTCAACCAGCTGGCGTTGATCCGCTCTCAAATCGACAATCTTGGTCATTGCCGTGAAGTTGTCACCAGACACCTCTTTAAATAAGTCGATGTATTGTTGCGCTTTAATAGTTAGCGCGGTTTGATCAACAAAGACCCCATATTTCATGGGTAAGTGATTAATAAAGATGTTTTCGGCGATGGTTCTATTGAGTGATAGGCTGAGCTCTTGATAAAAAATACCTATTCCGAGTGCTCTGGCGTGTTGTGGAGAGCTTAACTGCACATCTTTACCATTCAGCGTGAACGTGCCTGTGTCAGGTTCAACACTACCCGCTATCATCTTACACAGGTGCTTTTGCCAGAGCCGTTGGTACCCATAAGTGCATGTACCTCTCCAGCATTCAAAGAAAAGTCGCCTTTCTTAAATGCTTGAGTGGCACCGTAGGATTTACTCACATTGGTTAAGGTTAACTTAGACATTGTATGCTCTCCGGGATACGTGGGGGAGAATAGACCTTCTCCCCACTCACTAACCTATTTAAATAGCTTGTTTGCCTCTTCAATAGATAAAGCCGATGTATAGGAGTAATATCCCGGTTTTCCTTCAAGCTCTGCGCTAACTTGTTTAACGTTTTTGCCATCAATAAACGGAATGTCGAGGTACATAGCGTTTTTGTAGACTCCTTGATTGGCAGGGACTTTGAGCTCCTTACCTTGCAGTAAATTCACCGCCACGTTTAAAGCACTCGCCATTACGCCAGGAGGGTTGACCGACGCCGCGGATGTGAAATCGTTATCTACCCAGATATCGATAAAGTCTTTACGAATCTCACCTGTTGCAGCAATGTCAGAGGTTTTGTTTGCGTCCATGATCGAACGCCACGCACCAGCGGCCATACCATCTTGAACCCACACGCCTTTTAGATCCGGATAAGTAGCAAGAATATTCTGCATTGCCTGTTGGCCTTGCGCTTGTTCCCAATCCGCATTGATTTCATTAACAATCTTGATGTTTGGGTATTGTTTGAATACTTCTCGGTAACCGTTAACACGCATCTCATTGGCAGGATGACCAGCAACGCCGTTGATAGCGACAATAGACCCCTCTCCATTAAGTGTTTCCGCAAGCCATTTCGCAGTACTGGCTGCGTATGCTTTGTGGTCAATGCCCACATACATCGCATCTTGTGAAGACACTTCTGCATCAGTCGATATAACTAAGATGCCCCGTGCTTTTGCTTGTGAGAACACAGGTCAAAAGCGGTTGGACTGTTGGGATTGATAATAATGGCATCTACACCTTCATTAATGAAATTACGAACGTGGGCAACTTGTCCTGGGACATCAACATTGGCGCTTTGGACCACAATGTCGATTTCAACACCTTGCTCAGCCAAGCTTTTGCCATTTCTTCGGCTTCTGAAATCATTTGTGTACGCCACTCACTCCCGACCCAACCATTCGAGAGTCCGATCTTTAGATCTGCCGCTGAGACTGAAATTGAGCTTACAGAAAAAACTGTAGCTAATAAAACTGCTAAACGTTTAATTTTCACTTCAATATTCTCCATGCAAACGATTGTATTCGCAGTTAGTATAAATAATAACCTTTCTTATAATGTGGTTATGATCACAATCTGATCAAGATTAGTGTTGTTCAACGTGGTGAATAAGGTTGGTACTTAAACTGCTAAGACGGTTTGAAAATGGTAAGTGAGCTAGTAATTTCAAGGCTTATGTCAGAAAAAGCATGCGTAAAAAATAGTGAGGAATTGACAAGGTTTACTAACAATTTTCTACCAATTTTGTGAGTTATTTTACAGTTCTGGTCTATCAGTGGATCACCTGTTCGCCTCACAATATTTGGCCAAATGGCCTCGACCATCCATAGTGTTCGGTCTATCTAATTGTGTTCCCTAAGCGAAACTAGACGTAAAAATTAGATGACGTCATTGAAATATGAAGATGACAGACGTAGTCCTTTCTATTTCAAACGCTTTTGTCTTCTTGATTGCATCTTTAGTTAAATTTTATTGATGGATTGTTGTTAGTGAGATTTATGGCCCGAGTAGGGCTTCGTACTAACGCAGAATCACGCAGCGCTCACAAAACTATCACGATGATAGACAAATTTAAATTAACTCGGTTAATTTAATTGCTATAGAATACGTTCATAGAAACAAAGTTTGGAGAAAACCCTATGAATTATGCTCCGTCTGTCGGTGTTAAATTTAACGAGGATGGCACTGTTCGCCGATTCCCTGGCAACACATTCCTTTGTCATGTTGATAAAACCAGTCCGGTGTACCAAGAAGTGTTATGGGCACAGCAGCAGTTAAAAGCGATGAAGTGTGCAACTAACTATGCTTTCTTGCCAGAATCTAGTATGCATATGACGGTTATTGAGGCCTGTGCGACCAAATTCGTACAGCGACACATTGGAGTTCAAAATTAGCGGAAGATGTGACGATCGAATTGGCGACGGAACGTTTCCAAGCATGGTTGCAGGAGGCAACTGCAACACCTAACTTCAAAATGAAGTTTGATCACGTGTACAACAGTCGCGTTGGTGGAACGGTACTGAGGCTTAAACCTGCTAACGATGACACGAAGTCTGCACTCAAAGCATGTCGTGACAACTTAAGTGAGTTGACGGGTATTCGTCATCCCACTCATGATGAATACCATTTCCATATCACGCTGAGTTACAAGGTCATCAATCTTGATGAAGAGCAGCAAGCTGAGCTGGAGCAAACTTGTCTACGTATCGAAGAAAGACTCAATCAGTCTTTTGGGGAACTCACTCACGGAGCGGTGGAGTTTTGTGTCTTTGAGGATATGTTTGAGTTCAAACCAGTAAAACGATTGCCATTAGAGGCTTAATTTACTGACTTATAAAGAAAAATGGAGCCAATAGGCTCCATTTTTACTATTGTCGTAATTCAATCGAATACCGTATTTAGAATGTCGCCTAATGCGCGATAAGATAAATGGGCTTGCCCAATGGTAAAGTTGTCATTCATCGCTTTCTGACGGAACTCAGCATCAAACAGATACGATGTGGTTTGCTTAACAGCCAATGATAATTGCTCTTCAGACACCTTAGCTAAGCCTTGCTGGTCCCACGAATGCTGCTCTCCAAGATCAATGATATTGAAGTTGAACTGCGCAATATCGGTTTGATAGACAGGATAGCGATAGACGACTTGCGGTACTTTTGCGACTAATCCTTCTAAAAACTGGTTACCCCAACCTTCAAGCCAGCTTGGGTAAGTCACAATATCGGCATGAACGTAGGCATCCCAAAGAGAATAGCGCTTTTCGCCATTAACCTCACCGCGACTGTGTTCAATGTGGTCATTGATAAATAGCATCTGGACACGGCATTTATCCGCTTTGAGCCTAAGCGTTTCAAAGTACTCTTGCTCTTCGTTCATCCCTGCTAACACAAGGACAATTCGACTGTCTTTCGTGATGGTCTTACCGTTGTATAGCACTCGACCAACCCAGGTTGGCAACTGCTGATTGAGCTTAGCAATCAAATCGATGGCCAGTTCAATGCCTTTACGAGCAACGATGCGAGTGGCTTGTAGAAAGACGATATCATTATTGGTTAGTCCGACTTTCTGTTTCAAGTCTCGATTGTAGTCGTCAAGACACCAATGACTGTTATCAAAGTCAAACACATTGGGGACGACGGTGGCGTGTTTCCCAGTTTTGTTGTTGAGCGATTCAAAAGCAATCTGATTGATTACGCAGTGTTTATCTTCATCGCGACGTGGGGGAAAATATTCGTCTAATATGTCTTGGATTTCTGGGTACACGGGTTGGGCGAATTTTTCACGTTCCCAGTGAAAATCGTGATGGTGATTAACGACTTTCACATGAGTATTGCGAATGGCTTTTTCTAACCCAATGGCCGCCGCAAGGCTATGGCCGACCGCGAAGATATTATTAGGAACGATAATATCTATTTCGAGGTGACGAATGATAGCCGTTACCTCTCGCTCAATGTCATCGGCTTGAGTATGGATGGCAGTGAGTAGGTCATCTGAGCTAGCAAAAAACTTAGGCTCAATAAACGCATCGTGAGTGATTTTCGCATTCAGTTCATCTTCGTAACGAAGTGCTTTGACACAATGCGCAGTAACATTGCCTTCACTGCCTGCGAGATAGAAAACCTCGTGACCCTGCTGTTCTAATGCCCACTTCCATTTGTCCATCTCTAACGAAACACCATCTGTCTCGCCAACACGATAGTGGGTTAATAGAATTCTCATCCGTTATTGAGTTCTAATATGACCGTTGAATATAGGTTGAGGCCTTGAGGATCGTTCCCCGGAGCGTTTCTACCGCCAGCCGCAACACGGTTAAGCAGCTCATGTTTGGTGCTTTGGGAGTGCTTGTTTTC
>ASHK01000263.1 GCA_000695745.1 Vibrio madracius
CCTGCCAGCCAAGTTCCTTTAGATACTCATCGGGAATTTCGAAATAATGTTCACCATCATCAGCAACTTTAATTGGAACTATCATCAGACTAGCCTCTATTGAAAATGACAAATCACTAATTAGTGACAAAAATACACCAGACCTAGTGTACATGCCACAAGGTAGGTAGCGCGAAGGACGCGTTAATCGATGAGTAGGTGAGCATTTTGCTCAACTCGCTTCAAATCACGAATGGCAGATTCTTTGGCTGAGATACGAAGAGATCTACCAACAGATCGGATACAACCTACGCTTGCATGCGACACAATATGTCGCACAAGCGATTATTCTTACCATAAAAGATAGTATTTCAGCTTTGTGATTGCATTACGTTGCACTTCAATAAGTTTAACAAATATAAAACAACGTGCCTATCATCACAAAAATTGATGAGTAAAGAATATATATCTATCTGTGACATTGCTCGCATTGATAGTATGCCCAGTATCATGAGATGTTTTGATTATGGTTGTTGATGCTCCTCCTTATTTCTTCATGTGTTTGAACTGTCGTCATGAGTTCATGAGAAAGTATAAGTTCGCATTTATTTGCCCAAAATGCCGTTCTATTAAAGTGGTTAAAAATTTCAAGATTGTTAAGTAACTATGTCAAAAAAATCTAGCACGAAAGATTCGGTAGTCTTGGCATTAGAGCTACTGAAAAGAATTCCTAAATCCTACCAAATTACGGCGAAAGAGCTTCATCTACAACTTGCCCAAATCGGAATACAAAGAGATTTAAGAACTATCCAACGCAACCTGGAAATGTTATGCGAACACTTCGACATCATTCGGGATGAACGTAGCAAGCCATACGGCTATCGTTGGAACAAAGACAGTAAGTGCATTGCTCTTTCAAAGCTTTCCTCTCAAGAGGCGCTGCTGTTAAGTTTGGCAGAAGAGTATTTGATTAAACTTTTACCCGCCAACATTACCGCATCATTAGAATCATTTTTTCAACAAGCTCGTAAAGAGCTGAACCCGCATGGTAGAAATTCCAAAGAAAATGAATGGCTAAAAAAGGTGAGAGTAGTTAGTGAAACTCAACCTTTGTTACCTCCAAGAGTATCAACGGAGGTATTTAGTGCTATTAGCGAATCACTTTACCATGATCGTTTGCTGAACATTGGTTACTACAACGCTAAGCAAGAACAAAAGTCTGCTTTGGTAATGCCCCTAGGCTTAGCGCAACAGGGGCATCGAATGTATTTGGTCTGTCGTTTTGATGGCTATCAAAATGAGAGAAGCATTGCGGTTCATCGGGTCAATAAAGCAGTAGTTTCAACTTTTTCTTTTGAACGTCCGAAGGAGTTTAAGTTAAGTCAATACGATGCAGATGGACGATTCGGTTTTGGGGAAGGAAATAAGATCACCCTAAAACTAGAGGTAAAAAGTGAGCTAGCGTTACTCCTTTCAGAAACGCCAATGTCGTCTGATCAAATTATTAACCAATACGGTGACTTATATAACGTTTCAGGAACTGTTGTTGAGTCAAAGTTATTAGAACAATGGATTTCCAATTTGGGTGATTTGGTCGTATCACAACAAAAACTGATTGCGTAAAGAGCACTTAGAATAAAAAGTATATGAAAATTAGAGTCGCTAGATAAATCAAAGAAAGAAATCATCATTTAAGTGATAAGTTAA
>ASHK01000264.1 GCA_000695745.1 Vibrio madracius
TGTCGGAATCAGGCTCATACCACAAGCGCGAGCGCGACGTTAGATCTTTGTGTGGTGCATCTAGGATAGTTTGCGTATTAGTCAGATCATGAATCGTAGTAAACGATGACTGCTCAATACCCAATTTTTCGTGAATTACTTTCACCACTGGCGCAATACAGTTAGTCGTGCATGATGCTGCCGTGACAATGCGATGTACTTCAGCATCGAAAATGTCGTCGTTAACGCCGACGACGATATTAGCAATGCCTTCCTCTTTCACTGGAGCAGAAACTACAACACGCTTAACACCTTGTTTTAAGTATTTATTCAAGAATTCAGTTTTACGGTGCACACCCGTTGCTTCAATCACCACGTCACAGTCCGACCAATCGATCGCGTCGATATCGCGCTCTTGCGTGGTTTTAATGCGTTTACCATCAATGACAAGCTCATTACCTTCGACTGTCACACCATGATGCCAGGTACCTTGCACTGAATCGAATTCAAGCAGGTGACCTAGTGTGGTGGCATCGCCTGCGACATCGTTGATCAATACAAATTCTAATTCTTGCCAATCGAAAGCCGCACGCAGTGCCAAACGACCAATTCGACCAAATCCGTTAATACCTACTTTAATCGCCATAACTCAATCTCTTAATTACTTAATACATTTGGTAATGAACCAACGCCTGATACTTACTTAGAAGGTGGCACAAGTTCGTTAAAGTTTAGTTGATAAGCGCTTTGCAAACAGTTCGATTGCTCAAACCCTTTCAAGGTTCTGTATAACCAGCCCGGCAGCCCTTCTGCCAAACTATAAAAAACATGCTGTCCTTTACGAGTATCTTTGAGTACACCTGCTTGCCTTAGCATCGCCAAGTGTCTTGAGACTTTGGGTTGGCTCTCTCCCAGTGCCTCAACAAGACTATTCACACAAACCGATTCATTCGCAGACACCCACAACAAGGTTCGGATACGTGTTTCATCAGACATCAATTTGAAAAACTCATGTGGAAGCATAGATAGATACTTATATATGGATATGCGTATATATTAATTTTTATATATTAAGAGTCAAGGATCTTTTTGACCTGTCATAAAACCTTCATAGTTGAATTGATTAAGAAGCAGAAAAAAGCCCGCCTACCTTTGACAGTCGACGGGCTTAAATGGAGTAATAAAATATATATTTAACTGTTGGTTATCGATGAAGTCTTTCCACAGCTCTGATGGTTTTGCTCAAGCTCTCTTCCGCTAAAGATGGCATTTTGCTTGCCATGGTGGCATACAAACTGTCGATCATCGCCAATTTAACCAAACGTGCTGTGCCGTTTTTGCCCAGTACAGGCTCAGGCGACGCTGGCGCATAAAGTGGGATATCCGACAAGGATGACAGTTCGGCATGATAGTTGTTGGTAATAGAAATCACCGTTGCACCGGACTGTTTTGCCTGACGCACCGCATCCATGAGATCAACCGTCTGACCAGAATGAGAGACCACCAACACAACGTCTTGGTCTGTCATAATGCTCGCTGACATC
>ASHK01000265.1 GCA_000695745.1 Vibrio madracius
GTACGTGAAGTTCACCCGAACGCTAAGCTAGTTTATAACAACTCACCATCATTCAACTGGACACTTAACTTCCGTCAGCAAGCGTATGACGCAATGGTTGAAGCAGGTGAAGATGTATCAGCATACGAGCGCGCTAACCTAATGAGCGCTGAGTACGACGAAACGGAACTGTCTAAGCGTGCTGATGAAAAGATTCGCACTTTCCAAGCGGATGCCTCTCGTGAAGCGGGGATCTTCCACCACCTAATCACGCTACCAACATACCACACTGCTGCATTGTCAACTGACAACCTAGCGAAAGAGTACTTCGGTGAGCAAGGCATGTTGGGCTACGTAGCCAATGTTCAACGTAAAGAAATCCGTCAAGGTATTGCCTGTGTGAAACACCAAAACATGTCTGGTTCAGACATCGGTGATGACCACAAAGAATACTTTGCAGGTGAAAATGCGTTGAAAGCAGCCGGTGAACTGAATACTTCTCACCAGTTCGACTAATTAAGGTGGCGATTTGCTCTCTACACACTCATGAGAGTAAATAGATAACACACCTAGAGAGTGAGAATTGCGCCCCAAGACGCAGTCTCACTCTCCACTTCTGTTAGACTAAATTCATTCATGTTTGTTGAGAATGCCTATGACTACAGTTCCTTCCTATCTTCAAGATGCTAAAGAGTTGCTATCCCAAGATGGCTTTGCAACCAGTGATGTTTGGTACACGGTACCTCATCAGCGCTACTGAGCTCTATCCAAGGGCAAGGACTAAAGCGATCCGGCGACAAAGCCTTAACCAAGCCGCGAAAAAGACCATGGCAACGATAGGAAACCATTACACCGAATCTGTCGAGCCTGTTTTTCTGACTCAAAGTAAAGAATTGGCTTATTATTGGGCCCAGCAAACCGTTCGAGACCGCAGCGTTCGGTTTGAAGGTGAAGAAGAACCTATCGTCCTTGCGGTGAATTTATCAGAAAAACAACGCGAAAAAGTAAGGCCCGATGTGGGGGCGATGAGCCTACTAATGATGAGCGTGGGTGAGCAGTTTATGGCGCACTTAGCGCAGATTTATCAAAGCAACAATATTGAAGGTCCCGATATTGACCTACGAACCGCGGATAGAATGGATTACTTAAATAAGCTCGGCATGGCCTATATCGATCAAGACGTCAGTCTGGCTTGTATCAGCGTCGTTTCCGAATCATGACCCTGCTCGTTTTCCTCAAGATTTTGAAACCGAGTATCCATCTCGGTTTCTTTGATTTAACCAACACAGAGGTCGCCTTACATTCGCTTGTGGCCCGATGTATTGAGCCCATCACCTTCATGAATCACATTGCCGTTGATGGTTATCGAGTCTGGACAGGTCAACGTTTTACCCCATTTAAGCTCTACGGGTTCCTCAGTACTGCCTTTATAAAGACAATTTTTGACTTTTGTGCTGACCACATTTCTAACCAACACTTCTGCTTCACCGACAAATTCACCATGTCGTGGCGTTTGTTCGTTAGCAAATGAGAATGATGAGAGTGAAAGTAAGATTGAAGCCAGTATGATTTGAGTAAGTTTGCTCATGGTAATTCCTCTTGACGTTAATCATTAGCGAATAGCCGAATACTCCTTTACTCTGCTCATATTGAACACTATATCGTCTAAAACACTAGGTAAGAAACTACGTCCCATCAGTCATTGTGATGGATAGTCATCACTCGACATAAAACAGAATCATCTTATCTGAAAATCACAATGGCGCATTGCCTACTGGGTCTCTAAAAACAGGGGTTGGGCGTTGATTACTGCGGGTGTGCAGAACGCTATTTAACGTTGAGCGCGGCTCGTATTTTCTCTTATTAAGTATGGTTCACACGCTCTATTACTTTGGATCGTTCCTCGCTCTTAAAGAAACTATCTTGCGTATGCTCGAGCAGCATAATAGTGCAACGCGGCAACGCTGAAATTAATGTAGTTGAAACTTAACAATTAATTCACAGTCGTTTGTCGATTGTATTTGCTCTACGTGTTTTGCCACTGCTGGGTTCGGATGACGTTTGAGGAATTCGACTAACGCAGATTTACAGCACCCTATTGATGAAATGAAACGATCACAACTCGTTCTGGGACATTGTGGTAGCAGTGTCATGACTTCTTCAGATGCTAGTTGCAAATACTTCAGCTCGTATTCAATATCACCTTGCGCCCTCCAAAAGTCTGCAAGGTTATGGCATGACATCACTTTCACCGCCAGCAAATCTTCTAGATCTTCAAGATCTTCAAGATCGGCAGTATCAAATGTCATTTGCTGAGACTGCATGACAAGCAACTTGATAATGGGCAACAGCAGTCATCAGCTCTCCTCGCCTTTCTGCTTCATCAGCCAACAAGGTGTGTTTTTCCCACTTAGTCATGTCCATGAGTCCATCCTTTACAATCTTCAATAACGACCCAAATGATATTGATTATCATTTAATTTTCAACCCTAAATTTATTATGGGATAAACACTGGGTCGATAGAACAACAAAAAGGTTGCAAGTCTCATTCGATAACGATTATCATTCAGTTATGTTATAACATAACACTTCGAGGATTTATGAAACCAAATATCCATCCAAACTATCGCCAAGTTGTCTTTCACGATACCAGTGTTGATAAATACTTTATCGTCGGCTCAACACTAGAAACTGACCGCACTATCGAGTGGGAAGATGGCAAAACATACCCATATATGACGATTGAAGTTTCTTCTGAATCTCATCCTTTTTATACTGGAAAACAGAGAGTTATGCATAAAGAGGGGCGTGTCGCTAATTTCAATCGCCGCTTTGGGCAAGTCGTTAGCAACAAGTAGGAAGAGAAATGAAAGTTTTAAGCTCATTAAAAAGTGCGAAAAAACGTCACCAAGATTGCCAGATAGTCAAGCGACGTGGTCGTATTTACGTGATCTGTAAATCCAACCCAAGATTTAAAGCGGTCCAAGGAAAAGCCAAGAAGAAGGCCTGACTAGCGCTACTAACGCAAAGGGTAATGAATCGTTGCTTCATTACCCTTTGTTTCGTGTTGTAGCTCGTTATTTAGCGCTAAAAGTTTCTTAGAAAATTCAGCGAATCCGTACCCACCAGGTTGCTCCATGACGACACTGGGGTGAAACAGTAACCGCTGCCAGTAATGACGAATATTTGCCACTCCTACACTATTGGGTATGACCTCAAACATATATTGGTCATTCATTGAATCACCGACATAGCAAGCTCTCGTCGTGATATCGCTTTTAGATAATCCTTTTTGCTGTAAAAAGGACATGGTGGTTACCTTTTTGGAATGCTCACCATACCATGCATTAATATGAATTGAACTTGCCGTCGCATGCGCACCCAGTGCGTGAATTTTCGCTACGATTTCTTCGACAATAGTAGCGTCGACTTTTGGACAATTCTGTCCGATATCGATGGCGACTTCACACAATCGATAAGATTGATCCAGCGTCAATTGAAGATCAGGGTAATCAAGGAGTATTTCCTCGACTTGTGACTTTAACTTTTGTTGCTGTGACCTGATCTCGTTCAGTGGTAAATCCGAACGTAGTGTAAGGTAGCCATCTTGCTTCTCCATAATGAAGGCACCATTTTCTCCGAGCACCGCATCCACTGGCCAGAGCTGCGCAATATGATCACACCAACCCGCGCACGCACCTGTCACAGCAACAACATGTTTTCCCGAATCCCTTAGCTGCTGCAACGCAACCAGCGTCTCTGGGGGAAGCCTTCCTTCCCAAGTAAGCGTGTCGTCAACGTCAGTCAAAACCCAATCGACATCCTTCCAATTTGCTCCTAACTCATTCGTTACCGAATTCATTTCTACACCTCAAATATCTTTAATTACATAGTGTTAAAGTAAATTCGGCAGAAACATTACTAAGCTTTCAGAGAAAGTCAGTAACATCAACACCGCAAGCAGCGCCAACAATAATGGCGTCACTTCTTTTACAAAATCGACCATACGCACTTTTAAGATCGAGCATACGGTGAACATCATCGACCCGAATGGCGGCGTTACACCTCCAATCATAATATTTACGATAACAATGATGCCAAAGTGAACAGGGTTTACCCCCAAGTTCAACACAGCGGGGAGCAGAAGCGGTGTTAAAATGATCATCGCTGCGCCACCTTCAATGAACATTCCAACAACAAGTAACAGCACGTTAATGAGTACCAACAACACCAACTTATTATCAGTTAGCTCAATTAGCGCAGCAGCCACATTGTGGGGTATCTGTTCCAATGTCATGTAATAGCCAAACACCATAGCACCAATAATGATGAACATGACGCTACTTGTACCCTGTACTGTTTCGCGTAAGATCATTGGAACATGCTTGAAGCCCAGCTCACGGTAGACAAAAGCACCGATGATGATACACAGTAAAACAGCGATCGCTCCTGCCTCTGTTGGGGTAAACAGGCCAAAGCGCATCCCTAAAATGATGCCAAATGGAATCAACAAAGCTGGAATAGCCTTGAAAAAGTAGTGAATCCTTTCTTTTGCTGACGCAGGCTTTGAACGCGAAGGTTTGTAATTACGCTTACGAGCAATGAAAGCAATCGTCACCATTAGCGACGCGGCCATCAGCAACGCAGGGACATAGCCTGCGATAAACATTTGATGCACCGAAACATTGGCGAGCAACGCAAAAATGATAAGGTTAATGCCCGGAGGAATCACTGGACTAATGCTCGACGACGCGGCGGTTACTGCGGCCGTAAATGGTAAATCGTAGCCGCGTTTTGTCATTTCGGGTGCAAGTATTTTTGATTGCATTGCGGCATCGGCATTCGCTGAACCTGAGATGCCTCCCATTAACGTACTTAACGCAACATTGACTTGCGCCAAGCCTCCGGTTTTATGGCCTATCATTGAGTCGGCAAATGCTAGCAAGCTTCGGCTAATGCCTGCATAGTTCATTACCGAGCCCACCATGATAAAAAACGGGATCGCTAACAATGGAAACGACTCCGCCGAGCTAATAAAGCGTTGCATCACTAAAGTGACGGGAATGGATTCGTTAATAAATAAGAAATACACCATCGACGATGCGATAAGAGAAAAAGCAATCGGAATATTGAGCAAAAAGAACACAAAAAGGATAAAAATTGGCAAATAGCTTTCCATCGTCGACCCTATTTATTTATCTGTGCTTGCTTAAGCAGCACGACGTCTTCCACAATGAATTTCACCGTGTGAATAGCCATAAGAACGAAACAAAGAACAAGAACACCATTAATGGCAAAGTAGGACATACCCATGACTGGCGTCACTTTGCTTGATAGCATCAAATACTGATAGCTCAGCACCGCCATAAGAATATTCAACGCCAATAAAAAAACAGAATACGCACAGTCGGAACACCGGCTTTACTTTAGCGGGTAGCATCGCGACCATCACGTCTACCCCCATGTGCAATTTATGCTTGTAGCAAGAGCTTATGCCCAAGTACACCGACCAAATAAAGCAAATAACCGACAGTTCTTCGCTCCATGGAACGACAAAGTTAAATCCGTAGCGTAATACGACGTTAACAATAACAACTAACACCGTAATTGAAATAGCAATTGACGCCAGGATCTCTTCAATATTTCTTAATATAAACAAGAACTTTCTCCAATGAATTACCTAATTACTGCGTAGATAAGTCCGGAATAAAACGGCCTGAACAACGTCAGGCCTGATTCGGGTTCATCAAAAGCGTGACACAACAATTATTGAGCTGCGCGAATCGCCTCTAACTCTTTCATAATAGTGCCGTGAATACCTTCGCTCCACGCTGGGAATTGATTGTAGACATCAGCTGTCAATTGGTTGAACTCTTCAGAGTTCACTTCATTAAACTTCACGCCTAACTCTTCAAGTTTTTGGGTGTATTCCGCATCAAGTTTAATCAGCTCAGCAGTATTAGATAGAGCGCCTGCAGCCAGTTCTTCATTAATGATTTGCTGTTGCTCTGGTGAGAACTTATCCCATAATTTAGGCGAAATGTAGATTCCAACAGTGCCCAAGAAGTGCTTAGTCAATGACATGTTTTTAGCGACTTCATAAATTTTGGTTGAATACATGGTGAGAATAGAGCCTTCTAGACCATCAACCACGCCTGTTGCACACCTGCATAAGTTTCTGGAAATGGTAGTGAGGCAGGCGCAGCACCCATGGCTGAGAGTGTGCTGATGAACAGTTGGCTTTGTGGTACGCGAATACGCATTCCTTTCATATCGTCTGAATTCACGATTTCCTTATTGGTAATCATATGGCGGAATCCAAACATATAGTCGGCATTTAAGACTTTAATTCCTTTCTCTTCAGCCTTCGCTTTCAGGCCGGCAACAAAATCCGTGTCCATCAGGGCTAAGTATTCATCATAGTTGTTGTACAACATAGGTCCTGCTAGGGCGGCAAAGTCGGGCACGTAGTCGCCCAAATAGGTCAGATCTTCTACCGCAATCCAGTTAGCTCCGTTGACAACCTGCTCTAAGTTATCTTTATAAACAGGAAGTTGCCCGCCTGGGAATACCTTAATATTTACCGAGCCATCAGTACGTTCGCGGATTTTATCCGACACTTTGATCAGTTCTTGAGTCAGCAGTTCGTTCTGAGTGAACACTAAACTCATATTGATGTTAATAGGCTCAACCTTATTGGTAGCTTCGGGTTTATCGGCCTCGCCGCAACCTACCAGTAACAATGCCGCTGTGATTACTGTACCTAATAGCTTTTTCATTTATCAGTACCTTTTTATGGCTATTTCTATGTAAAAGAGAGGGTGATGTTTATCGTTATGTAGAGTATGTAAGCGAATTATTGCATTCATATGAACATTGTCATCAACAATGTGAACATAGTGAGAATGAGATCCCACTATTCGATTTTTGTACGCTATCCGATGTTATGCACGATATAAATCAGATAAATTAACGTTTAATTAACCATCCATCATCAAATTGTCATGCAATGTATTTACAATTAGGTGGCTTTCAAATGAACATTAAGAGTACAATTATGATTACAGGTCATCGCGGCGCTGCATTGTTAGCTCCAGAGAATACGCTAGTCGGCATTGAGCGAGCGGCTCAATCAGGCGCACAGTGGGTAGAAATTGATACTCAGTTAACCGCTGACGACATCCCCGTTATCATCCATGATCAAAGTGTCAATCGCTGCACCAATGGTGAGGGAAAGGTATCGGAATTAGACCTAAAGACGCTCAAAACACTGGATGCGGGAAGTTGGTTCCATAACGACTTCGCAGGTACTCGCATCCCTACCCTTGTCGAAGCGCTAAACAAATGCGTAGAGTTAAACCTTAGCCTCAACTTAGAGATCAAGTTGTACGGCGATGACCAAGCGGAACGCTTGGTGAAAGCGGTCGCGGAGACCATTACGACGCATCAATATCCATTGGATCGACTGTTGATTTCAAGCTTTAGCGCAGATGTCCTGTCGTTATGTCGTCGATATTTACCGAAAGTAAGACTCGGGTATATCTGCGAGCAATGGCACGATGACATCTTAGAAAAACTTAACCCCCTTGATCTTTTTAGTGTCCATATTGATCATAAAGCGCTCACTCCAAACATCGCAAAATCGATTCTTAAACAAGGTTTTATACTCAAAATATGGACGCTCAATGACCCAGAGAAAGTGCAGTATTTTTATGACCTGGGTGTGAACAATATTATTACTGATATGCCGGACCAATTGCAGTGAGCACTATGGAATTGAATCAACGCCAGAAACATATTCTGTCTAGTCTAAAACTGGGCGAAGATGTTCAAATCGACTATTTGGCTACTCTTTTTTCTGTCACAACACAAACTGTGCGTCGTGACGTCAATGAACTGTGTGAACAAGGGTTGGCGCGACGAGTACATGGCGGGGTAAGTCTCCCTGCAACGCTCACTAATAGCAGTTATCAATTTCGTTCAGAAGTTGAATCCACCACAAAGGACAGCCTCGCTAAAGCCGTCGCTGACGCTGTTCCAGATGGAACGACCGTTATGATAGGCATTGGAACAACGGTAACCAGAATCGCACAATTTCTACTTAGTAAAACGGCATTACGAGTTGTCACCAACAATCTACAAGTTTCAAAGATCTTAGAAGCGAATCAAAATATCGAAGTGTATTTAGCGGGCGGATTAATGCGACGCGAGCATCAGGATTTGGTTGGCAGCAGCGTATGCCAATTCTTCGCGGATTTTGAGGCCGATATCGGCATTTGCGGCTGCGCATCGGTAACGCAGAGTCATTACGTGATGGAACACGAGCAATCAGAATCTGACTTGTCTCGCGCTATTTTGGCCAATAGCCGACAGACATGGCTGGTGGCCGACGCAACAAAGTGGGAACGCAATACCGCCATAAAAGTTGCACACCTTGCAGACCTTGACCGAATCTATACCAACAAGCAGCAGCTTCCACAGGAGCTAAGCCTTTATCCGGTCCGTGAACATGAGGCGTAGCTGACTATTGCTACCATTCGTTGACACGGCAGCCATTGTGAAATGACTGCCGTGTCTTTTAACTCTGCCCTTACGATGCTCAATTCTCAATGTGGCTAAACGGAAAGTTAAGGCTTTAAGCCAAAACCAAAATGAAGCAGCAATATCACACTACTCAGGCAAACAAAATAACCAAACTGAAACCACTCCTGTTTTTTACTCAAAGGTGCTCTGAACATCAGTAGTAGCGAAAAGACGGGGATGTAGTACCGGTGCTCTATCAACGGGTGTAATAGTAGCAATAACCATGATATTGGATATAAAAGCCATGCAGATTGACGACTGAGAGGCATAATAAACATGCTCATTATCGTAAAACCGATTGCGACCACCCACATCACTTTTATCCAAAAACTGTTCAACGGTGAATTGGCCAATATATTGTGAAGATAACTCATCCAACTGTTATATGGATGAACCACATCGTAAGAGAACCAAAACAGGATGACGAACAATATTGTTACTGCCCAAGGAAGAACTGATGATACCGGTTCACGTCTAAAGTGAGTAAAAGGCTTAACTATGATTTGGCGATATTTCCCTCGATAGAACACTATATTTGGCAACAGTAGCATGAGGAAGCAAAACATAAAGAAGAAGCTATTCCCGGTGTTTATAGCTATATGTTGTGCCTCTTTATCCCCCATTGCGACACCATTATTAAATATAATAAAAAGACCAAATAACAGCATTACCAATCCGTAAGGTTGTAACCCTTTCAGGAGTCAGGGCGGGATCGCACTTTGTTAAGATATATGATCTAATAGGTTTAAATTCATAAATTGATACCAACCTTGAGTCTTATAAAACACCTTTCTGTTGTCGAAGATACTCG
>ASHK01000266.1 GCA_000695745.1 Vibrio madracius
CGAAGAAAGACTGAAACAGATCACAGGCCTCTCCGAGTCTGGAGCCGTGTTTGCGCTACAAAGTGTCAAAGGTAAAGTCTCGCAGTTAGCTTCGAACGAAACCTTCTTTGGTCAGCCCGATCGTTTAGAGCAGCAATTGCAGCAAATACGTGCAGTGACTCCAAAGGATGTGGCGACCGCCTATGACACCTTCATTAATGGTAAGCATAAAGTCACGCTAAGTGTGGTGCCAAAAGGTCGCAAGGATATGGCAGTCGAGCCAGCTAACTTTGTGACACCGCCAAGAACGCTACCTAATTACAGTAAAGTCACAGAAGAAGAATTGGTGTTGCGACGACCTGTTGACAGCTTTGATCGCAGTGTGATGCCGAAAGTCGCACAAGGGGTGAAAGCTAAGATGCCAGAGCTGTATAGCTTACAGTTTGATAATGGTAGTGAACTGTTAGGCACAGAGACGCGAGAAACGCCAACGGTGGAGATTCACTTCCAGTTACCCGCTGGCGATCGCTATGTTGCGGAAGGCAAGGAAGGCTTAGCGGGACTGACCGCTTCTATGATGGAAGAAGGAACCACCACACGCAGTGTGGAAGAGCTGCAAGCAGAGCTTGACCGCTTGGGTAGCCGAATCGGATTTAGTGCTGGTGCATACACAACTCGCGTTTCCGTGTCAGCATTAGCGAAAAACCTGCCTGAGACCTTAACGCTGCTCGAAGATACCCTGTTTCATCCGGCAATGAAGCAGCAAGACTTTGACCGATTAAAAGCACAAACGTTAGAAGGCTTGGTGTATCAACATCAAAAACCAAGTTGGATGGCATCACAAGCGACAAGAGAAGTGTTATTTGGCGACTCAGTATTTGGTCGCTCATCTGATGGTACTGAGGCATCGATTGCTTCAATTACGCTTGATGACGTGAAGCGCTTTTATCGTAAACATTACACACCACAAGGCGCACAAATTGTAGTGGTTGGTGACATCTCTCCAAAACAGATCAAGAAGCAACTGGCTTTTTGGCAATCTTGGAAAGGCGAGGCTGCACCCTTGATTCGTCCGGAAGCCGTAGCGCCTATAACGGGTCAACACATATTCTTGGTAGACAAACCCGCAGCGCCGCAAAGTATTGTGCGTTTGGTGCGTCGAGGATTGCCGTTTGATGCAACGGGTGAGCTGTATTTAAGTCGATTGGCTAACTTTAATCTGGCGGGCAACTTTAATAGTCGTATCAATCAAAACTTGCGAGAAGATAAAGGCTACACGTACGGCGCGAGCGGTTATTTCGCAAGTAACCGTGAAGTTGGAGCGATAGTCTTTAGTGCTCAAGTGAGAGCAAATGCTACGATTCCTTCGATTGAAGAGTTGCTCAAAGAGCTAAAAAACTACAGCAAAAATGGCATGACTGATGACGAGTTGGAGTTTATGCGTCTTGCGGTAGGACAACAAGATGCATTGACGTATGAAACACCAAGTCAAAAAGCCAGTTTGTTATCGTCAATTTTAACCTATAGTTTGGATAAGGATTACCTTAAGCAGCGTAATGACATCGTTGAGTCGGTAGATAAAACGACACTCGATAATTTGGCTGCTAAGTGGTTTGACCCAAGCCAATATCAAATCATAGTTGTGGGAGACGCAAAGAGTCTAAAACCGCAACTTGAGAAACTGAATATTCCAATTGAAGAACTTGAAATCACACAATAGAGTGACCATATAGAAGGGATGGGGAACGGCAGCACTTGTTGATTCAATAACATAGCTTACATCGTATCCCCAGCTCTCAATTGGAATAACAAACTATAAGCGAATCGCATTGTGACTAAATTTGCTGCGCGACTGGATCAAGTTGCTAAAGACCAAGCCATTTTCAAACAGTTTGGACGAGGTGTGGAAAGAGAAACGTTGCGTTATACCGACGATGGTCGTCTAGCGACAACACCACATCCAAAGGCACTAGGCTCAGCCCTAACGAACGAATACATTACGACGGATTTCTCCGAGTCACTACTGGAATTTATCACACCAGTTTCTCGTGATGTTGATACGCTGATTCATCAGTTGTCCGATATCCATCATTTTACTCAGACCAAATTAGGCAACGAGAAATTGTGGCCATTATCAATGCCTTGTTATGTAGGTGATGAAGATGATATCGCGTTAGCTCAGTA
>ASHK01000267.1 GCA_000695745.1 Vibrio madracius
TTGATGACCGCTTCAAGCCAGTTGTTATCGACGGTCATCCCTGACCACTCAGCCGTGCGAAACAGCCACTGCTCGTCCATTTCAATCGCAGAAACATGTGGTGACTTGGGCAAAGCCAAAACATCAGGAACAACCTTTTTAACGTCAATACCATGCTGTAAAAACGCGTCAAGAACCTCAGATAAATAACGTTTATCAACCGCGCACACTGCTGCTGAGTCGGCATGCTTGTTGAGAATCGTAAAATGCAGCTGTTCAACATCTTGGGCAATATCATCTTCTACCAAAAATGGCAGCATGGTATCAAACTGTCGAGCACCACCAGCAGGGATCTCAACTTGAGCGAAGTGAACATCCTGCGCACATAACATGAGCATAGTGACACGCTGCTGCGCGTATTCTTTGATCTCTTCGAGCTGCGCTAAACTGTCTAGCACACCACTCGCTATCACTTCTTGCTGATTGGTCGACCAAACCGCCCAATGCACAGGGCTAGTCGGTTGACTATTCAGGCGAACGGTTAAAAACTCGCTCACGAAATCCTCCAAAACGACGGCGAACTACCGTCACATCTTGCCTATCTTGGCTAAAAAATAAGGTTCTTAATCGCAGTCTCGACTCATCGACAACCACCTGCGCGTCTAACTCGAAGTACGCACTGTCGACAGTCAGATACGGGGAGCCTTGCTGCTTAGTGTTGTCATCCACAGCACCCATCTGTGGCTCTGCTAAAAACTGATTAACACCTGACCATCCATCAAAGGGGCGATTTTCAATAAGCTGTTTGGCATTATCCACTGACAAATTTGGTGCAAACAGCGCTGCGAGTAATGGTGCCTGATCGGCCGAAATCGTATTCACATTGAGCTGCCAACTGGATGCCGGTAACGCACACACTAATGGGCAATTTTCAACATGGCTTCTCCAGACATCTGATTAATTGCCCTTAGCTCAGAGCTGTCCGCAATTAGACCATTGGCAGCGACATACGCTGGCGACAAAGACTCGTAATAACTGTCCCCAACGCCAGAGACAGAGCGAACGCTCGTCTCCTTATTGATAAACTCCCATGTCGAATCAGCAATTTGTTCGGCTTGGTAGTTTTCTACGCCCGTTTCTTCGAGCAAACGCTGAAAGAAACGCACCAAAAATGGTTTAGTGGCACTATTCGCATTTGGTACCACATTGGCTAAAGCGTTCACATTGAAGCATGATTGCATATCTCGAATGTAACCCGTTGCTTGGCCATAATCGAGTGGATAAGTGCGCTCTTCGAGAGCCCAAGGCTGATTTAGATTGACGCTGTCTTTGTTATCCTTGTAGCTTTCTTTTATTGCCACAGAGGCCAACGCCTCAACACCAATAGCATACCAATAGGCCTGTTGATAATTAATCTGATTCGAAGCGCGAGTGAATTGGCTAAACAAGCGTTCCGACATCGTGGCGGCTATTGATACCATGATGGCTAAAAGCAGCAGAATAACAATCAAAGCGACCCTTTTGGGAGTTAGGCATCACTCTCTTCACGAGTTGCCTCCTTGATTATTTCCACCTTGATTACCACTGCCATCTTGGTTCCCACCACCATTATTTGGTGCTGATGATGCATTGATAGTACCTGCCGCAGTCAGGTAAATCCGGGTTATTTCACCATAGTCTTCAAAGGTGAGTTTAATCTCGACCGCTAATGGCAATGACAAATCAGCTTGCCACTCCTTAAGCCACGTTTCCCCATTGTAGAAACGCATATCAAAATCTTCTACACCACTAAAAATCGGAAGCACAACTGGAGGCTCACCCACCGCGGTGTCTGGATAACGCCACCATACTCTTTCCAGCTTACCCTGCTTTAATCGATAACCAATTTTCGCCACTTCACCGCGTGGAAATTGATTTTGCGGATTAAGCCACCCTAAACGAGTAAAAAGTAACCCTTTCCCTTCAGACTCCAATAAATTAGGCTGCCACAAGATCAGTCGATTTTCCGGCGCTTGTCCTTCGTGTCGAAACTGCCTAAGTGCCATTTGCCTGAAGTCACTATCCAGATAGACAAACCCACGCTGGATTTCCTGTAAACGGGCACTGCGCTCCTGTGAGAGCTCATTACTTCGCTGAACTTGGTTCACCACTTGATAAGCAGCAACACTGAGGCTGGCAAAGATGGCTATTGCCACTAAGACTTCAATCAGAGTAAAGCCTTGAGAACGCTTACCTATCAACGTAGCTCCTCACCGTCACAATAGGACTGGCTTTTTTATCTAAAGCAACGCTCACATCCACAGCTTTGAGTAAGTTATCCGATGTTTTAACCGGTGTTACGCTCCAAAACCACTCTCGTCCTGCTAATTTCTCGCTCCCTTTTTGGGCTTTAAGTGCAGATGTATCTAGCATAACTTTGGCCATCTGATTATCCACGACCATTGCCGCAAAGGCTTTGTCTTCGAGATAGTTCAAGGTATTGATATGCTGACTCACCGAACGAATGATCGCAATGGCCGCCGTTGCAAAGATGGCAAGGGCAATCAGTACTTCAAGTAAAGTCATCCCTCTAGCGTCTGTTTTCATTCCAATCCTTGTCGTCCATTAACTGCAGCGAACCATTTTCTTGGATCTGTACATACCAAGATTGCCTTTAAGCGCTCGATTAACAGGTGCTAACACAAAGGTTCCCGGAGTGATCTCTCCGCTGGAAAGGATAAAAACTTGCGGCGGTTTTCTACTTTTTTCTTTTTCTCGACGTCAGCGAACATATCTTCATCAAACAAAGATCCCGGCTCAAACAATCTATCGTCATTGCCCATACGCCACTACTTAAATCGAGTTTGACAGTCATCTCTTCCGGCAGAGTGGTTTGTTCAGGAATCTGATTCAATGACACTCTTTGCCAACCATCCGCTTTAAGCTCTAGAAACACATACTGCTTTTTATCTTCGTCAACTCGTATTCCAAAGTCCTTTCCAGCTAACATCGCTTCTTCATTGAAGAGCTGAATTCTTTGGAATAAGCGCTGAGCATGTTGTTTCACTTGTTCATCTTGTGGCTGAGGTAACGTTGAAATGACCGCCACGGCACTGATGGATAACAGCACCAATACTAGGAGCACTTCCAGCAAAGTGAAGCCTTGATGATGTTGTCGTATGAAAGAACGCATGGCATACCACTAAAAAAGGTAGGGCGAGAACTCGCCCTACTGATTACCTATTACTGGAAGTCTTGAATGTTCCAGTTGCCAATATCGGCTGCCGCACCTTCACCACCCTCTTGGCCATCGGCACCCAGTGTAAAGATGTCGATCGTGCCTTATCACCTGGGCTAAGATATTGATAATCATTGCCCCATGGATCATTCGGTAAACGACGAATATAACCACCATCACGATAGTTACGAGGCTCTGGGTTACCCGGTTTAGTCACTAGCGCTTCAAGACCTTGATCCGTCGTTGGATAGACGCTGTTGTCTAACTTGTACATATCAAGGGCATTTTCTAACGCGACAATATCGGTAATGGCTTTCTGCTGATCCGCTTTCTCTTTATTACCCAAAAGATTAGGAACAACAAAGCTTGCCAAAATACCTAAGATAACGACAACCACCATTACTTCGAGTAACGTAAAGCCTGCTTGTTTTCTGTTTGTTTTTCTCATTTCTCTCTCCAAAGAAAACACCTCTAGATAGAGGGTTGTGATTTCATTATCTGATTAGATTATCCAGACATTAAATTGTTCATTTCTAAAATTGGCATCAATGTCGCCATTACGATAAATAATACCAAACCAGCCATTAGGGCGATTAAGGCGGGAGTAAAAATTCCCAAAGCAATGTTTATCGTCGATTCAAAGTTCTGATCTTGGTTATCAGCGGCACGCGTTAACATGCTTTCGAGCTCACCACTTTGCTCACCACTAGCAATCATATGCAACATCATAGGAGGGAACAGTTTGGTTTGTTCTAGTGCTTTGCGCAGACTTGCGCCTTCTCGCACATTATCGGCGGCAGTAGATACTTGCTTCTTCGCAAAATGATTGGTCATCACATCCACCGACACTTTCATGCCTTCAAGAATAGGAATCGCACTCGAAGTACAGATCGCCAGCGTTCGAGCAAAGCGAGAGGTGTTTAGGCCACGTGCAATTTTACCTATCAAAGGAAGGCTGAGCACCTTGGTATCCCAACTCATTCGTATGGCTGGTCTTTTCAATGCCGCTTTGAATAGGTAGAGCAGCACTAGAAACACTGCGACAACGACAATGCCCCACTGTTGTACAAAATCACTGGAAGAGAGCAAGAACTGCGTCGACTTAGGTAACTCTTGTCCCATTTGAACAAACTGGCCGACGATTTTAGGTACTACCGCTGCTAACAAGAACGCCACAATAGCAACAGCAAACACCACCAGCACAACTGGATAAATCATGGCCTGTTGCAATTTGGAGCGAAGTTTTTGACGGTTTTCAGCGTAATCCGCTAAACGCTCAAGGATAGAATCTAAATGGCCCGATTTTTCGCCAGCAGCAACCATGGAGCGAAAGAGTTCATCAAAGATATGCGGATACTCCGCCAAACTGTCTGACAGTGTATAACCTTCGGTGACTTTAGAGCGTATTGCTGCCAGCATGCTACGAATTCGTGGCTTCTCTGATTGCTCTGAGACGGCTTTTAAACACTCCTCCAACGGCATACCCGATTGCACTAGAGTCGATAATTGACGCGTAATCAGGCTAAATCAGGTGTACTGATACCCCGCTTAAAGGTGGGCTTTGACGTCTCACCATTAGCATTTTTGCTCGACTTGCCTTTCGCTTCGACAATATCGATAGGTATCATGCCTTGCTCTTTTAGGCGTAAGCGAGCTTGGCGAGCATTGTCTCCCTCGACTAACCCTTTTACTTGCTTCCCTTTGGCAGTCAGAGCCTTATATTCAAACGCTGCCACTTATGCTTCCTTGGTCACGCGCATGACTTCTTCAAGAGAGGTGATACCGAGCTTCACCTTTTCGAAACCGTCATCTCGAATACTTGGAGTATGTGAACGCACAGCTTTTTCGATGGCCTGCTCACCCGCTTCGTCATGAATGAGGGTCTGCACCTTGTCATCCACCATCAACAGTTCGTGAATCCCGGTACGACCACGATAGCCTTTATGGTTGCACGTTTCACAACCAATAGCCTTGTGGAGCACTAGCTCCTCATGTTCCTTCATCCCAAACAGCTGCTTCGTGGCTCCATCAGCTGGGTAAGGCGCTTTACAGTCATTGCACAGTGTCCTTACCAAACGCTGAGCAAGAACGCCAAGTAAAGAAGAAGAAATCAGAAACGGTTCAATGCCCATATCACGCATTCGCGTAATCGCACCAACAGCCGTATTGGTGTGTAGTGTCGACATCACCAAGTGGCCAGTTAATGAGGCTTGAACAGCAATTTGGGCCGTTTCAAGATCGCGAATCTCACCCACCATCACCACGTCGGGGTCTTGACGTAGAATGGCACGCAAACCTCGAGCAAAGGTCATGTCAACTTTGGGGTTAACCTGCGTCTGACCGATACCGTCGATATCAAATTCAATAGGGTCTTCAACGGTCAGTATATTGCGCTCATTACTGTTGATCTCTTGGAGACCTGCATACAACGTCGTGGATTTACCAGAACCCGTTGGTCCAGTCACCAAAATGATGCCGTGTGGCCTTTTGATAAGATGTCTAAAGTTTTCATGGTTGGCTGGAGTCATACCTAAACTATGCAAATCTAGGCGTGTCGCGTTTTTATCTAGTAGACGCATCACCACTCGTTCACCGTGTGACGATGGCATCGTAGAAACACGAACGTCTACCGCTCTACCACCAATCCGCAAGGAGATGCGACCATCTTGAGGCACTCGCTTCTCGGCAATATCCAGCTTAGCCATTACTTTGACACGCGATACCAACAGTGGTGCTAACTTGCGACTTGGCGCCAACACATCACGCAGTACCCCATCAACACGAAAACGAATCGACAGTAGTTTTTCAAAAGTTTCAATATGAATATCCGAGGCCCCTTCTTTAATGGCCTCTCCAAGCATGGCATTGATTAGCTTGATAATTGGTGCATCATCATCCGATTCCAACAAGTCTTCATCTTGCGGTAGCTCTTCAGCTAATGAAAAGAAATCATCACTGTCCGCACCGATATCTTCCATCAACTGACGAGCCTCCGAAGAGTCACGTTGATACGCTTGAGTGAGCTTTGAATCAAACTCTTCAGAAGAGAGAACCTGTAACGAAAACGGTTGACGGAACACTCGCTTAACTTCTTGTAGTGCATTTAGCGCCAACGGCTCTACGTAGTAGAGCACTGCGTCCGATTCTTGGGACTCGAATACCACCTTAAAGCGATTAGCAAAACTAAACGGTAGACGAGTCACCAAAGGGTGATGCTGGATAGTGTCCATAATTACTTCGCTTCTACCTGATCAAAAAACGCTTGAATTTCAGATGGGTAGCGTGTGGTATCGTTAAACTCTGGCAGTACAGGAATATAACCGTCATCCATCAGCTTCAAGCCTTTATCCGCTTTGAATAATTGCTCAGCACGAATGTAGTTATATTTACGCTGAGTGATGCCATCGGACGTCATACCATCACGAATAATGGTCGGTTTGATAAAGACCATTAAGTTCTTTTTCTCAACCGTAGTACTGGTAGAGGTGAATAAGCGTCCTAAAAATGGGATATCGCCTAGGAAGGGGACTTTAGACTCACTTTCTGCAGCACGCTCATCAATCAAGCCACCCAATACCAGCATTTGACCATCTTGAATCATCACCGACGTATTGAGCTGACGTTTGGCAAAACGCACGTCAACCGCTCCATTGGCACCAAGTACGTTTGACACTTCTTGTTCAATGTTAAGCTGTACTGAGTTACCTTCGTTGATTTGTGGGACCACTTTAAGCTTGATGCCCACTTCTTTACGATCAACCGTTTGGAATGGGTTACTGTTATTTGAGCCTGCAGTAGAGCCAGTCAATACTGGTACTTCTTCACCAACAATGAACGATGCTTCGCCGTTATCCATCACTGTAATACTAGGAGAAGACAAAATGTTTGAGTTGGAGGTACTAGAAACCGCCGTGATCAGCGCCGTCCAATCGCCCAAAGCAATACCGACAGCGGCACCTTGGACACCACTAAGTGCACTAGCAAGCTTGGTATAGTCACCTGTGGTTTTCGTTTCAACGTTGTACGGCGTTCCATCCGCTCGATAACGAGTCTCCGTTGTGGTCTTGTCTTTGGCTTCTTCCATACCAACCATAACGTTACCGATAGAAGCACCAGTATTGGAGAACTGAACCACACTACCTGCCGAGGCATTACCCCACTGACGCCGAGATTAGCGCCATCAACGTCTGCAAGCTCGACAATCAGCGCTTCAATGAGAACCTGCGCACGGCGAATGTCTAGTTGCTTAATGATTTCCAGTAGCGCTTTCATAATGTCTGGCGGAGCCGTAATCACCAGAGCATTAGTATCAGGGTGCGCACTGATCATCACTTCAGAGCGGTTTGCCCCACTGCCTGATGCTGAGCCAGATTGCTTCTCTTTCTGAAGGTTATCTGACACCCCTTTAAGGACATCCACAAGATCTTCAGCTTTGGCATATTTAAGATACTGAACTCGATTGTTGCCTTTGGTCGCCATTTCAACATCAAGCTGATTAATCAAACGGCGTAATCGTTCACGGACCTTAGGGTCACCAGAAATCAAGATAGAGTTAGTTCGCTCATCTGCCACCAGCTTAGGTTGCAAGAGTGCA
>ASHK01000268.1 GCA_000695745.1 Vibrio madracius
TTCATCAATCTGATCACGATAAAGAACGACTCGGCCATGTGGTGAGTGGGTTAACTGGCGGACAATCGACTTCCAATCATCATTGATGTTGATGCCGGTAATTTCATTACGTGGGATCATAATGTCGTTCACGGTCACGTGCTCAAGATCTAGGATGGAAATCAGCATGTCTTGGTGGCGTCGGGGTATGAGTGAGCCCGCTTCATTTACGACCGTGCGTAATTCTTCAGAGCTAAGGTGGTCCTCATCATCATGGTTAACACGAATGCCGAGTAGTCGAATGAAACCGTTGGTGATGAAGTTCACTAACACAACTAATGGCGACAATACCTTCATCAAAATGGTAAGAAGGATACTGCTCATAAAAGAAACGCGTTCTGGATACAATGCGGCGAGTGTCTTTGGCGTGACCTCAGCAAAGACCAAAATAACCAAAGTGAGTACACCTGTCGCAATAGCAACACCTATGTCGCCATAAAGACGCAAACCAATCACGGTCGCAATGGCGGAAGCTAGAATATTAACCAGGTTATTTCCGATAAGGATTAAGCCAATCAGCCTGTCGGGTCGATTGAGCAAGCGCTCAACGCGCTTCGCGCCTTTGTGGCCTGTCTTAGAAAGGTGTTTAAGTCGGTAGCGGTTCAGAGACATCATCCCTGTCTCTGAGCCGGAGAAGTAGCCGGAAATTACAATTAGACCTGCAAGGATTGCAAACAAAATACCGGTCGAAATGTCATCCAAAACGTCAAAATTCCTTTAGTTAATAGCTGGTTAATTAATGAACCATTTATACCGTGTTGTCAACGCGACATTCGTAATGTGCTAAGAGCATGGCTAGTCCGTTAACTTAGAATAATCTCTCTCACGAAGCGGCTGCCGAAATAGGCCAGAGTAAGTAAGGTTGCACCTGCTACGGCAAACCATGTCACCTTTTTACCGCGCCAGCCTTTACGGTAATGTCCCCAAAGCAATATTGAGTAGATAATCCAAGCCAAGAAAGAAAGTACACCTTTGTGAGCTTTACCTTGAGCAAACATATCTTGTACAAACACAAAACCGGTAAAAAGTGTTGCGGTAAGTAGGCCAGTGCCAATCAAAAATGATCTTGAAAAGCTGCCTTTCCACCATCATTAAAGGTGGAAGATTAGGATTTATGGTCAGGGCTTTCTTATTCTTAAGCTTATGGTCTAGCCAGGCTAATTGAATCGCATAAAGTGCACCAATTGAGAGCGTAGAATAGGAGAAAAGTGCTAACGAAATATGAATTAGCAGTTTTGGGTTGTGCTCTAAGTGGGTGATAAACGCAGTGGGAACGAAAGCCGCAGCGGAAAGGTTGATAGCGGCAAAACCATACACGACGGGCAATAAGAACCAAATTCGCGTTTTAAGCATGGCAATGCTCATGACTAGCGAGATGATAAAGCCAATCAAAGAAGCCACGTTTAAGATACTTAGGTTTTGACCCGTGCCACCTAAAATGAGATCGCTGAGTAACCAAGCGTGGAATGCGAGCGCTAAAACCGCACTGACGAGAACAGTTTTTGTACGGATCCCGACCTGATGAACCAAGCCTGGGATAATAGTTGCGATGGCAAGCACATAAAGAATGGCGGCGGCAATTGCGATTAAACTGTCCATTTTCCTAAAAAATCGATTGCTTAGAGCAGGAATTATACCTTGCATCGCCTCAATGAGCCATCTCAGAAGTAAAAAGTATTGACCCGTATTTGATCTTGTTAGGTATGACTCTCACTGCTGGCTAAGGTATACTCATAAGAATTGATCGCAATTTACAGCGAAGAGAAAGAAATGTTTGAGAATTTAACGGATCGTCTATCCAAAACGCTGAAGAATATCAGCGGTAAAGGTCGTCTGACCGACGACAACATTAAAGA
>ASHK01000269.1 GCA_000695745.1 Vibrio madracius
CGCTTCGATCTGACGAGCAGTAAGACGACCACGACCAACAGCCTTAAGACCGAATGTGCCGAAGCTTACGTCTGTACCTTTAGCTAGACCACGGTTGCGACCAGTCTGAACCTTACGGAACTTAGTACGTTTAGGTTGTAGCATCTGTCGACTCCTTACTTACGGCCTTTGCGCTGCTTCTTAGGCTTATCGCCTTTTGGCTCTACAGCGTTAGCTGCTGGCATACCGCCTAGAATCTCACCTTTGAAGATCCAAACTTTAATGCCGATCACACCATATTGAGTGTGAGCCGAAGAAGTTGCGTAATCAATGTCAGCACGTAGAGTATGTAGAGGCACACGACCTTCACGATACCACTCAGAACGTGCGATTTCAGCGCCGCCTAGACGACCGCTTACTTCCACTTTGATACCTTTAGCGCCAAGACGCATAGCGTTTTGAACCGCACGCTTCATAGCGCGACGGAACATAACACGACGCTCAAGTTGAGACGCGATGCTATCAGCCACAAGTTGGCCGTCTAGCTCAGGCTTACGTACCTCAGCGATGTTAATCTGCGCTGGTACACCTGCGATTTTAGCTACAGCAGTGCGTAGCTTCTCAACGTCTTCACCTTTCTTACCGATAACAACGCCAGGACGAGCAGTGTGAATAGTCACACGAATGCTCTTAGCTGGACGCTCGATAACGATGCGTGAAAGAGACGCTTTTGCTAGTTCCTTAGTAAGGAACTGACGTACCTTGAAGTCGCCGTCTAGGTTGTCAGCGAATTCTTTGGTGTTAGCAAACCATGTAGCATTCCAAGGCTTAACGATGCCAAGACGAATACCATTAGGATGTACTTTCTGACCCATTGCTTATCTCCTAGTCTTAAGCGTCTGCAACAACAACAGTGATGTGGCAAGAACGCTTCAAGATACGGTCCGCACGGCCTTTAGCACGAGGCATGATACGCTTCATGATTGGGCCTTCATCTACGAAGATTTTAGCGACTGATAGATCGTCGATATCTGCACCTTCGTTGTGTTCCGCATTCGCGATTGCTGATTCAAGAACTTTCTTAACTAGTACAGCAGCTTTTTTGTTGCTGAAAGTTAGTAGTTCAAGAGCTTGATCCACGTTTTTACCGCGGATTTGGTCTGCAACTAAGCGAGCTTTCTGTGGAGAAATACGAGCAAAGTTATGTTTAGCGATAGCTTCCATCATCTACTCCTTATTTCTTCTTAGCTTTCTTATCAGCAGCGTGGCCGCGATAAGTGCGAGTTGGTGCAAATTCACCCAGTTTGTGACCGATCATTTCTTCGGTTACGAATACTGGTACGTGCTGACGACCATTATGGACAGCGATGGTCAAACCAATCATTGATGGAATGATCATTGAACGACGGGACCAAGTCTTAACAGGCTTTTTGTCTCCGCTTTCCACCGCTTTCTCTACCTTCTTCAGCAAGTGTAGGTCAATAAAAGGACCTTTCTTGAGAGAACGTGGCATGGCGATTCCTCTTTATAGATTACTTGTTACGACGACGTACGATGTACTTGTCAGTGCGCTTGTTCTTACGAGTCTTAAAGCCTTTAGTTGGCTGACCCAAGGAGATACTGGGTGACGGCCACCAGAAGTACGACCTTCACCACCACCGTGTGGGTGGTCTACCGGGTTCATAACCACACCGCGAACGGTTGGACGAACACCGCGCCAGCGGCTAGCACCAGCTTTACCTAGTTCACGTAGCATGTGCTCAGCATTACCTACTTCACCGATTGTTGCACGGCCTCAGATAGTACTTTGCGCATTTCGCCTGAACGTAGGCGTAGAGTTACATATGCACCATCGCGAGCGATAAGTTGTGCGTATGCACCAGCAGAACGAGCAATTTGTGCACCTTTACCAGGTTTTAGTTCAACACAGTGAACTGTAGAACCTACTGGGATGTTGCGCATTGGCAGAGTGTTACCTGCTTTGATAGGCGCATCAACACCAGATTGGATTTGGTCACCGCTTGGATGCCTTTGGTGCAATGATGTAGCGACGCTCACCGTCTGCGTACAGAACTAGAGCGATGTTTGCGCTACGGTTTGGATCGTATTCTAGGCGCTCAACTTTCGCTGGGATGCCATCTTTAGTACGTTTGAAATCGATCAAACGATAGTGATGCTTGTGACCACCACCGATGTGACGTACTGTGATACGACCGTTGTTGTTACGACCACCGTTCTTAGAGTTTTTCTCTAGAAGTGGAGCGTAAGGCTTACCTTTGTGTAGGTCAGCGTTAACAACTTTAACTACGTGACGACGACCAGGGGAAGTCGGCTTACATTTAACAATAGCCATTGTTTAACTACTCCTGTTATTCCGCACCGCCAACGAAGTCAAGATCTTGACCTTCCGCCAGAGTCACATACGCCTTCTTAACGTCGCTGCGGCGACCTTGACGTAGACCTTGACGTTTAGTCTTACCCTTAAGAATAAGAGTATTTACAGACTTAACTTCAACTTCAAATAGCTTTTCTACAGCTGCCTTGATCTCTTTCTTAGTTGCATCTTTAGCTACTTTGAAAACGATAGTGTTCGCTTTCTCAGCTGCCATAGTTGCTTTCTCAGAGATATGAGGAGCACGTAGAACTTTTAGGATACGCTCTTCAGTGATCATGCTAGCATCTCCTCAACTTGCTTAACTGCTTCCGCAGTAATTACAACTTTGTCGAACGCGATTAGTGAAACTGGATCGATACCAGCAACGTCACGTGCGTCAACCTTGTATAGGTTACGAGCAGCTAGGAATAGATTCTCATCTACTTCGCTAGTCACGATTAGCGCATCTGTTAGCTCAAGCTCTTTAAGCTTAGCTACAAGCTCTTTAGTTTTTGGAGCTTCTACAGAGAAGTTATCAACAACGATTAGACGCTCTTGACGAACTAGCTCAGAAAGAATGCTCTTCATAGCACCGCGTACATTTTCTTGTTTACTTTTTGGCTGTGATCTTGTGGTTTCGCAGCAAAAGTAACACCACCTGTACGCCAGATAGGGCTACGGATTGTACCAGCACGAGCACGGCCAGTACCTTTTTGACGCCATGGCTTAGCGCCACCGCCAGATACTTCAGAACGAGTCTTTTGAGCGCGAGTACCTTGACGAGCACCTGCTGCATAAGCAACAACTACTTGGTGTACAAGAGCTTCGTTGAAGTCACGTCCGAAAGTAGTCTCGGAAACAGTTAGTGCATCAGCACCTTTAACCATCAATTCCATTACTTACTCCTAGACGTTAAGCTTTAATAGCTGGTTTAACGATCACGTTGCCGCCAGTTGCGCCTGGGACTGCACCTTTAATAAGAAGCAGATTGCGCTCAGCGTCAACACGTACGATCTCTAGGTTTTGAGTCGTTACACGCTCTGCACCCATGTGACCTGCCATTTTTTTGCCTTTAAATACGCGACCTGGAGTTTGGCATTGACCAATTGAACCCGGTGCACGGTGAGACAAAGAGTTACCGTGTGTCATATCTTGAGTAGCGAAGTTCCAAACGCTTAACAGCGACCTTGGAAGCCTTTACCCTTAGATGTACCAGTAACGTCTACTTTTTTAACGTCGTTGAATAGTTCTACGTTTAGCTCAGCGCCAACTTCAAACTCTTCACCGTTTTCCAAACGGAATTCCCAAAGACCGCGACCTGCTTCAACACCTGCTTTCGCAAAGTGGCCAGCTTCTGGCTTAGAAACACGGCTAGCTTTCTTAGCACCTGCAGTTACTTGGATTGCTGCATAACCGTCAGTATCAAGTGTACGTACTTGAGTTACACGGTTCGCTTCAACCTCAACAACTGTTACAGGGATAGAAACGCCTTCTTCGGTAAAAATGCGGGTCATACCCACTTTACGTCCGACTAGACCAATCATTCTTCTAATCTCCCTTAACCTAGCTGATTTGAACATCAACGCCAGCAGCAAGATCAAGACGCATTAGAGCATCAACAGTTTTGTCTGTTGGCTCAACGATGTCGATCAAACGCTTGTGAGTACGGATTTCGTACTGGTCACGTGCATCTTTGTTGACGTGTGGAGAGATAAGAACAGTGAAACGCTCTTTACGAGTAGGTAGTGGAATTGGACCACGAACCTGTGCGCCGGTACGCTTAGCTGTTTCAACGATTTCCGCAGTAGACTGGTCGATTAGTTTATAATCGAAAGCCTTTAGGCGGATACGAATACGTTGGTTCTGCATGAGACAGAGCTCCAATAATTAATTATTACACAAACAATATCGCCACTCATACTCGCAAAGGCGAGAGAATGTCGATTGATTTATGTGAAACCGTAGCACTCCAATTGAGCGCATTGTCAGCTAATTTTCGATTAGCCTACTATCATAGATAGCGGGTTAATTGTATTAACTGCGAACATAAGCTGAGTCTACGTTACTAAGTGATTTACCGAAGTGAGTCACTTACTCCTCTTTGCTCATTGGTTCACAACTGGCTTAACCAGTGCGACGCATTATACAGATCACAAAAAGGGATGCAAGCGCTGAGGGAAAATTAATCAGAAATGTTTTGATGAAGGCCCAAGCATCGCACCTAGGCCCCTTTATTATTTATTCTTCATCAACAAATTGAGCTTGTAAGTAGTTTTCAATACCTACCTTGTCGATGAGCCCTAACTGGGTTTCTAACCAATCAACATGCTCTTCTTCATCTTCTAGAATCGTTTGAAATATATCTCGTGATACAAAGTCACGAGTATCTTCTGCGTAGGCAATCGCATCTTTTAAGTCAGG